>URLU01000128.1 GCA_900548765.1 uncultured Lachnobacterium sp. | reverse complement strand
CCAGAAATACACAGGAAGCGTTAAAGACAGTTCCGGATTCCTACAGAAATGGTGCAATCGGTCTTGGCGCCGGTAAATGGCATATGATTAGAACAATTCTTCTTCCAAGTGCCATGCCCGGTATCATAACAGGAGTAATCCTTGCGATTGGACGAATCGTGGGAGAGTCAGCAGCTTTGCTTTTTACAGCGGGAAGCGGCAAAGCACTCTTAAATGGTCTGAGCGACATCTTCCCAAAGATGCACAGGTCAGGCGGTACCATGACAGTACAGCTCTACCTGTCAGCTACCAGTGAGGGAGATTTTGACACAGCCTTTGGTATAGCGGTGACACTGCTGGTTATAGTATTCCTGATTAACTTAGGTACCAAGGCACTGGCAAAGAAATTTGATGTAAATCGATTGGAATAAATTGATTGGAATAATAAAGTTTGAGGATAAATAATGGAAAATAATGTAAAAATTTCAGTCAAGGATTTGAACTTATATTATGGGGAAAATCATGCACTGAAAAACGTAAATATGGACATAAGAGAAAATGCAATCACAGCCTTTATAGGACCATCAGGCTGTGGAAAGTCTACATTTTTAAAGACTTTAAACAGGATGAATGACCTGGTGGACTGCGTGAGAATTGAGGGAACAGTCAAGCTGGATGGAGAGGATATCTATGGCAAAAATGTGGACACTACTATTCTTAGAAAAAGAGTAGGCATGGTATTCCAGCAGCCTAACCCATTCCCAATGAGCATCTATGACAACATAGCCTATGGACCACGGGTACATGGAATAAAGAACAAGGCAAAGCTGGATGAAATAGTCGAGGAAAGCCTGAGAGGTGCAGCTATTTTTGACGAAGTTAAAGATAGATTAAAGAAATCAGCCCTTGGCTTGTCAGGTGGACAGCAGCAGAGAATCTGTATAGCCAGAGCCCTTGCTGTACAGCCGGAGGTACTGCTTATGGATGAGCCTACATCTGCCCTTGACCCTATATCTACATCAAAGATTGAGGACTTGATGGAAGAGCTTAAGAAAAAATACACTGTAGTTGTTGTAACCCATAATATGCAGCAGGCAGTGAGAGTATCAGATTACACAGCATTTTTCCTTGTAGGAGAGATGGTGGAATTTGCGGATACAAAGCAGTTATTTGCATATCCACAGGATAAGAGAACAGAAGACTATATTACTGGAAGGTTTGGTTAATTGCGATGAGAAGTAAATTTGATGAGCAGCTTCAGGAACTAAATAATGAAATGATTAAGATGGGCACCATGATAGAGGAGTCCATAGCCAAGGCGGTGGAAGCCTTAGGCAGGAGGGATGAGGAACTGGCAAAGGAGATTATGGCAGGGGATGTACAGATAGACCGCGCCCAGAAAAAGATAGAGAATATCTGTTTTAATCTACTGATTCAGCAGCAGCCGGTGGCAAGGGACCTGCGTGTGATTACAGCGGCAATGAAGATGGTTACAGATATGGAGCGAATAGGTGACCATGCATCAGATATAGCCGAGATGACTATCTTCATGGGCAAGAGCAGGTATGAGGCAAATCTTGAGCATATCAACAAGATGGCATCAGAGACAGTGCTCATGCTCAACTGGAGCATTGAGGCATATATCGAGAAGGATAAGGTGAAGGCAGAGGATGTAATCGCTCATGACGATATCGTGGATACCTTATTTGACGAGACGAAAAATGACATTATAAAGCTTATTCAGGACAAATCCGATGATGGAGAGGAAGCAACAGACCTACTCATGGTTGCAAAATATTTTGAGAGGATAGGAGATCACGCCACCAATATTTCGGAATGGGTGCTCTATTCACTTAAGACTTCAGCAGACGAGGAGTTCTAGTATTGACAGGCGGGATTGGTTACATGCTCGCATGACTTTACACAGATTATACATTTTACATAGATTTTACATAGGGCTATGTTTGGATTTTACATAGCCCTGTTAAGTTATGCTTGTAGGTAAAAAGAAAGCATATGAGGTAAAATTTATGAGTATCTTTAATTTGTTGTCAATGATTGGTGGATTATCACTTTTTCTGTACGGAATGTCTGCCATGGGAGATGGACTTGCCAAGATGGCAGGAGGAAAGCTTGAGGCAATTCTTGAAAAGCTTACATCAAAAAAGATTTTTGCAGTTCTTTTAGGTGCAGGAGTGACTGCGGTTATACAGTCATCATCTGCCACAACAGTCATGGTTGTTGGATTTGTAAACTCAGGAATCATGAAGCTGTCACAGGCTGTCGGAATAATAATGGGTGCCAATGTAGGTACCACAGTTACATCATGGCTCCTGTCACTGACCGGAATAGAGGGCAGCGGCATATGGTTACAGCTGCTTAAGCCATCCTCTTTCTCCCCGGTGCTTGCAGCAATTGGTATCATCCTTATTATGTCATCCAAGGAAGAGAGTAAGAAAAAGGATATAGGAAATATCATGCTGGGCTTTGCCATCCTTATGTTTGGAATGGAAGCCATGAGCGATGCAGTGGCACCACTTGCAGAAGATGCCCATTTTGCGAGCCTGTTTACCAAATTTTCAAACCCGGTGCTGGGTATGCTGGTAGGCGCAGTGCTCACAGCCATTATCCAGAGCTCATCAGCATCTGTTGGTATCTTACAGGCACTCTGTTCTACAGGGGCGGTGAGCTATTCAGCAGCCCTTCCTATCATAATGGGACAGAACATAGGAACCTGTATTACATCAATAATTTCATCCTTTGGTGCCAAGAAAAATGCCAAGAGGGCAGCTGCAATCCATTTGTTTTTTAACCTGATAGGAACTATACTTTTTATGGTAGTTTTCTACAGTTTAAACCAGATAATCGGTTTTGCATTTTTAAAGACATCAGCAAGTGCTGCAGGAATAGCAGTAATTCACAGCTTGTTTAACATAGGCTGCTGTATAATTTTGTATCCATTCTCTAACTGGCTTGTTAAGCTTGCTACAATCGTTATCCCGGATGGCAGGGAAGAGCTTGAGGACAAGGATGATGAGGAAATGCTTGCTCTCGATGAGAGATTTATGGAGCGTCCTGCCTTTGCCATGGAGATTTGCAGAAATGCTTCAAGACAGATGGCTTCTGAGACTATGGAGGCGATTACACTGGCTCTTGAAGTTGTCAATGAGTATGACAAGAAAAAGGCAGCAAAGGTCTACAAGCTTGAGGACAAGGTGGATCACTATGAGGACAAGCTTGGTTCATATCTGGTCAAGCTGTCAGCCAAGAACCTGTCAAAAGCAGACAGTGAGAGCCTGTCAGTGCTCTTGCACGGCATGAGTGATTTTGAAAGAATATCAGACCATGCTATAAATATTGTGGAATCAGCAAAAGAGATGAATGATAAGTCTCTGGTTTTCTCAAAGAAGGCTAAGGCAGAGATGGAAACCATCACAAGGGCTGTACACGACATTGTGGTAAAGACTGTGGATGTATTTAACAGTGAAAGCGTGGAGGCGGCTGTCCATATAGAGCCGCTGGAGGACGTGATAGACGGACTCACCAAGGAGATTAAGCAGAATCATGTAAAGCGGCTTACCAAGGGCAAATGTACTATTGAGCTTGGGGTGATTTTAGAGGATGTACTTACAAACTTAGAGAGAGTTTCCGACCACTGCTCGAATGTAGCGGTAGAAATGGTTGCCATCCATGAAGGCGGTTATGATACCCATGAGATATTTAATTCCATGTCAGCGCAGGAGAGAGCCAGCTATGATAAGGAATATAAGGAGCTTAAATCCCTGTATCGTATTAATGGAAAAGATGATAAAATGAAAGAGAAAAAATAGCGTTTAGATAAATGCAAAAGAGGTGATTGAAAATGGCACTGATTTATATAGTTGAAGATGATGAGAGCATACGAGAGATAGAGGAATTTGCCCTCAAGAATTCAGGACACAAGGTTTTGGGCTTTGAAGATGCCAAAAGCTTCTACAAGCAAATCGCAGATGTCATTCCTGATTTGGTGCTTCTGGATATCATGCTTCCGGATGAAAATGGAAATGAGATAGTAAAGAAGCTGAGGCGCAGTCCCTACACAAAGAAGCTGCCTATCATAATGGTTACAGCCAAGACGGCTGATATAGACTTAGTAAAGGGTCTTGAGGATGGAGCAGACGATTATATCAAAAAGCCTTTTTCTGTCATGGAGCTTATATCAAGGGTTAAGGCACTTCTCAGGAGAACCGAGCCAGAGGATGTGAAGACTATTGTGCTGGACGATTTGGTGTTAAACAACGAAAAGCATGAGGTCACAATTGCAGGAAAGACAATAGACCTGACATTTAAGGAATACGAGCTGTTACAATATCTCTTAATCAACAGAGGTATTGTATTGGAGAGAGACCGGATTATGGAGCTTGTCTGGGGCGTAATGTATGTGGGAGAGTCCAGAACTCTGGATATGCACATAAAGACCCTGAGACAGAAGCTGGGCGTGTATGGAAGCAGAATCAGAACAGTTAGAAATGTAGGATATGTTATAGAATGAAACGAAAGATAAATATAAGACTGGTGCTCATTGCAATACTTGCAGTGTTAGCATCAACTATCAGCACTACAATTGTATATTATAATCTCTTCCAGAGGCAGATAAGAAATGACCTGAGTGTCAGTGCAAAGCTTTTAAAGGACACCCATTACTTTGAGACCTCTGACATTAACCCGGATAATATAGACTTGTCTACAGACATCAGTGAGCTGAGGGTTACCTGGGTAGATACAGATGGTACGGTTCTTTATGATAATGACGCCAGCACCACAGAGCTTGGCAATCATTCGGACAGACCGGAGATACAGGAAGCATTTGAAAATGGTGTGGGTGAGTGTGTCAGAAGATCAGATACCATGAATAAAAATACTTTCTACTATGCCGTTCTGCTGGATAACAAGACAGTGCTCAGAGTATCAACAGAGGCTGGAAGCATATGGTCGGTATTTTGGGCAGTGTCACCTATGATAATGCTTATAGTGATAATTATAGTGGTAGTCTGCATCGTCCTGTCCCACATGCTTACGAGGCAGCTTATAGCGCCAATTGAGAAAATGGCACAGAATATGGAGGATGCCAGCATGGAGCCGCCATACAAGGAGCTGGTGCCATTTGCCAGCATGATACGCAAGCAGCACACGGATATTCTGTCTGCAGCTAAGGCAAGACAGGACTTTTCTGCCAATGTATCCCATGAGTTAAAGACACCGCTTACAGCTATTTCGGGCTATGCAGAGCTGATTGAAGCCGGCATGGTGGATGAGGAAAAGCAGAAGCATTTTATACAGGAAATCAGGAAGAATGCCCAGAGACTGCTATCATTAATCAACGACATAATCAGATTGTCAGAGCTTGACAGAACAGACAGCCAGAGCGCATTTGAGAAATTTGACTTAAATGAGATAGTGGCAGAATGTATGGAAGCCCTGGATGTAAATGCAAAGAACAGACAGGTGACACTTGAGTATACAGGCGAGAAGTGCAATATCTGCGGAAGCAAGGAAATGATGCGTGAGCTGACAGATAATCTGGTGCAGAACGCCATCAGGTATAACAAGCCAAACGGTTCAGTCTGGGTGGAAGTCCACGGCGGAGACCAGCCAAGACTTGTGGTGAAGGATAATGGAATCGGCATTCCAGCAGATGAGCAGCAGAGGATATTTGAGCGTTTCTACAGGGTGGATAAGAGCAGGTCGAAGGCTACCGGAGGCACAGGACTGGGACTTGCTATTGTGAAGCATATTGTGGAGATTCATGATGCTAAGCTTTCACTGGAGAGTGAGATAGGGCAGGGGACTACAATCACTGTGAATTTTTAGAATTTTAGACAAAAAACGGAAAAGCTGTAAAGCCTTTCCGTTTTTCGGTCTTACATATTATTCTGCGTGTTATCTTTCTATATTGTAAGGCGTTTACAGGAAGATTCAATCACTTACAATTAGTCAATCTTTGGAAGTGTATCCAGCGACTTAGCCAATTCCTCATCAGTAGGAATATAATCGCGCATCTCTCCATCATTAAACTTCTGGTAAGCCACCATATCAAAGTAACCTGTTCCAGTAAGTCCAAACACGATATTTTTCTCCTCGCCGGTTTCCTTGCACTTAAGTGCCTCATCAATTGCAACCTTAATAGCGTGGCTGCTTTCAGGAGCTGGCAGGATGCCTTCAACTCGTGCAAACATTTCAGCAGCCTTAAATACTTCAGTCTGCTCCACACTTCTTGCTGTGAGATATCCCTGATCGTATAACTCAGATACTACTGAGCTCATTCCATGGTAGCGGAGTCCGCCGGCATGGTTGGCTGATGGAATAAATCCGGAACCAAGTGTATACATCTTAGCCAGTGGACATACTTTTCCGGTATCACAGAAATCGTATGCGTATTTTCCTCTTGTAAGGCTAGGACATGATGCAGGTTCTACGGCAATGATATCGTATTTTGCCTCACCTCTTAACATTTCTCCAGCAAATGGAGAGATAAGTCCGCCAAGGTTTGAA
>URLU01000127.1 GCA_900548765.1 uncultured Lachnobacterium sp. | reverse complement strand
TCCCGGATTGCAGGACGGTATATGCATATGAAGCATTGATGCGGCCGAAAAACGTGACGGTGACGGATTTGATATCTGATTATACCAGGATGGGCAGGCTGCATGAACTTGAGGTCCTGACAATGTTTGGCGCGGCTGAGGAATACTATGCGCGTAAATACAAAGAACCTATGACGGTAAACTCATTTCCGACAGAGAGGCTGTCAAAGAGTGAAGATGCAGAATTTATGCGTTTGTACAAGAACATACTCACCTATTTGATTATAGAGATTCTTGAATATCCAAGGGCAGATGAGTTTATATGGAAGCTTAAAAGAGATATCATAAGGGGAAATAATATACCGCTTACACTGGATGATTTCGGAGCTGGCTATAATGGAATGGATGCGGTTGAATTTTTTGACCCACAGATTGTAAAGATAGACAGGGCATTAATTTCCGGAATAGATACCAATGAGGGAAAACAGAAAAAAGTGCTTGGGTATATGCAGAAACTAAAGGAAAAGGGAATTCTGGTTCTGGCAGAGGGGATAGAGACTGAAGAGGAGCGGGAGTTTCTTGTAAAAAATGGTATTGACCTGCTGCAGGGATTTTATCTGGGCATGCCGGAATAATCAGTTTTCGAAATAATCGGGAAATACGAAATCTAGGAGATAAAGATGACATTAAGAGAGATAGGCATTGGTAAAAGTGCTGTTATAAAATCTATTGGAGGCGAGGGTGCGCTCAGACAGCATTTCCTTGACATGGGATTGATTCCGGGAGCAGAAGCTACCGTGGTTAAGCTTGCCCCAATGGGAGATCCAATGGAGATTCAGATACATGGCTATGAACTGACCCTTAGACTGGCAGAAGCTGCAGAGGTTGAAGCAGAGCCGATCTCTGAGAGAACAAGAAAACATGAGAGAAATGTAAACACAAACAAATCGGTACATCCAGGTCTTGGCGAAGAGGGAAAATATCATGTCAAAACCTCAGATAAGCCATTACCGGAGAGCGAGCAGATAGTTTTTGCCTTGGTTGGAAATCAGAACTGTGGAAAGACTACACTTTTTAACCAGCTTACAGGTTCAAATCAGCATGTTGGCAATTTCCCAGGAGTCACAATTGATAGAAAAGAGGGGCATATAAAGGGCTATCCCAACACAACAGTTGTGGATCTGCCGGGAATATATTCTATGTCTCCATACAGCAGCGAAGAGATTGTATCCAGAAATTTTGTGCTGAATGAAAAACCACATGCGATTATCAATATTATAGATGCTACAAATATTGAGCGAAATCTGTATCTGACGATGCAGCTTTTGGAGATGAATATACCTATGGTGGTTGCACTCAATATGATGGATGAAATCACAGGTAATTCGGGTTCCATAGATATAAATGGCATGGAGGCTATGCTTGGTGTTCCGGTTGTTGCAATTTCAGCAGCAAAAAATGAGGGCGTTGATGAATTAATCCGTCACGCAATACACATTGCCAGATATCAGGAGCGTCCGGGAAGACAGGATTTTTGTGCTGAAAATGATTTTGGTGGAGCAGTGCACAGATGCATACATGCAGTATGTCATTTGATAGAGGATCATGCTGAAGCTTGTAAAATACCAGTCAGATTTGCTGCATCAAAGGTCATAGAGGGAGACGAACTGATCAGCAAAGCACTCAATCTGGATGAGAATGAGCAGGAAATGCTTGAACATATAATTATTCAGATGGAAAAAGAGAGAGGGCTTGACAAAAATGCAGCAATGGCTGATATGAGATTCACATTTATTGAGAAGATATGTGAGAAAACAGTGGTTAAGCCTAAGGAGAGTAAGGAAAGAATACGAAGTGAGAAAATCGACAGGATTTTAACAGGAAAATATACTGCTATTCCTTGCTTTGCCCTTATAATGGTGGCTGTGTTCTATCTGACATTTAATGTGATTGGAGCCTTTTTTCAGGGACTTTTAGAATCAGGAGTAAACTGGCTGGCTGAAATAGTGGATAAGGGACTTATTGCATTACATATAAATCCAGTGCTTCACAGTCTGATAATAGATGGCATATTTGCCGGTGTTGGAAGTGTAGTAAGCTTTCTGCCAATTATTGTTACGCTGTTTTTCTTCCTGTCACTTATGGAAGATAGCGGATACATAGCGAGAGTTGCATTTTGTATGGACAAGCTTCTCAGAAAGATAGGACTATCGGGAAGAAGTATTGTTCCGATGCTTATAGGCTTTGGCTGTACTGTTCCTGCGGTAATGTCAACCAGAACACTGCCAAGTGAAAGAGACAGAAAAATGACTATTCTGCTTACTCCTTTTATGAGCTGTTCTGCCAAACTGCCGATATATGCTTTTTTTGTAAGCGCATTTTTCCCAGGAAAAGGTGGACTTATTATGGCAGGATTATACCTGCTTGGAATAGTAGTTGGAATTATTATAGCACTTGTTTATAGAAAAACCCTGTTTAAGGGAGAAGCAGTTCCGTTTGTGATGGAGCTTCCTAATTACAGAATGCCAGGGGCAAAGAACGTAGTGCAGTTGTTATGGGAGAAAGCAAAGGACTTTCTGCAGAAGGCTTTTTCCGTTATTTTGATTGCAACAATTATAGTATGGTTTTTACAGAGCTTTGATTTGCACTTCAATCTGGTGGAAGATTCTTCACAGAGTATGCTGGCGATGGCGGCAGGTGTACTGATTCCATTATTCAAACCACTGGGGCTTGGAGACTGGAGAGTGTGCACATCATTAATCAGTGGATTTATGGCAAAGGAGAGTGTGGTTTCTACCCTTGAAATCCTGTATGGAGGAGGCATAACGGCAGCTATATCTCCAGTAGCAGCGGCTTCGCTTCTGGTATTCAGCTTGCTGTATACACCATGTGTAGCAGCAATAGCATCAATCAGACGTGAGCTTGGCAGCAAGTGGGCTGTGGGTGTTGTGCTGTGGCAATGCCTTATTGCCTGGATTGCCGCATTTATAGTGCATATTATAGGTATATTGATATAATTTGTTGAGGTTAATATGAAACCCTGAGGGATATGTGATATCCTTCAGGGTTTTTTGCTGCCATGGATTCAGAGAAGCTATTGCCGGCGGCTGGTTCGGTTGGTATAAATTTTTGGAAAAATATTATTGACAACGAACAAATGTTAGAGTAGACTAATGTTTGCTAAAGAGGTTAGGTTAAACTAATATAAAGTAGATGTTACGTATATATATTAGAATAATCGAACAAATATTAGCGAGAGAGTACACAGGATATAGGGCATAGCAATCAGAGAAAAGGAGAGAACTATGAGTTTAAACGATGCAGAATTAGAGAAAGAGTACATAGTACAGGACATAAATACAGATGATGAAGAGCTGGAAGCCTTCTTATTTTCGCTGGGCTGCTACAAGGGAGAGCCTGTGACAGTTGTCAGCAGAAAGAAGAAGAATCTTGTATTATCCATTAAGGATGCAAGATATAACATTGATGTTGAATTAGCGAAAGCTATTGCAATATAAAGTTATTTTAAGATGGAGGAAACATTATGAGAATTGCGTTAACTGGAAATCCGAATAGTGGTAAGACCACTATGTACAACGCACTGACAGGCCGAAATGAAAAAATTGGAAACTGGGCCGGTGTAACTGTCGACAGAAAAGAAAGCCCTATCAAGAAGGCGTATACTGACAGCTCAAAAGAGCTTATTGCAGTTGACCTTCCAGGTGCATATTCAATGTCACCGTTTACATCAGAAGAGAGTATTACAAGTGGATATGTAAAGAATGAACATCCAGATGCTATCATCAACATTGTGGATGCTACAAACCTGAGCCGAAGCTTGTTCTTTACTACTCAGCTTCTTGAATTAGGAATTCCTGTAGTAGTAGCGCTTAATAAGAGTGATGTTAATGAGAAGAAGGACACACAGATTGATGAGAAGAAGCTTTCTGAGAAGCTGGGCTGTCCTGTAATAAAGACTGTATCTACATCAGACAGAGGACTGTCAGAGGTAGTTAAGACAGCCGCTGAACTTGAAGGAAAGGGGCAGAAGGCACCATACGTTCAGGGAGAGATTAACCTTCATGACAAGAATGAGGTTGAGGAAGCTGACCGTAAGAGATTTGACTTTGTAAACTCTATTGTAAAGGAAGTTGAGAAACGTAAAGTCCTTACAAAGGAGAAGAACACAGGAGATAAGATTGATGCGGTTCTTACACATCCTGTATTAGGAATTGTTATATTTGCTGCAATTATGTTCCTGGTATTCTATATTTCACAGTCTACAGTTGGAACATGGCTGGCTGACATCTTAACAGGCTGGATTGAAGATTTCCAGAACTGGGTAGGTGGACTTATGGAAAATGCAAACCCATTACTTTACGCTTTACTCGTTGATGGTATCATCGGTGGTGTAGGTGCCGTAGTTGGATTCCTGCCACTTGTAATGGTTATGTACTTCCTTATCGCTTTACTTGAGGATTGTGGATATATGTCCCGTGCAACAGTAGTACTTGACCCGATCTTTAAGAGAGTTGGTCTTTCAGGAAAGACAGTTATCCCAATGGTTATTGGTACTGGTTGTGGTATTCCGGCAATCATGTCATGTAGAACAATCCGTAACGAGCGTGAGAGAAGAACATCTGCTATGCTTGCAACATTCATGCCATGTGGAGCTAAGCTTCCGGTTATCGCATTATTCGCTGGAGCATTCTTCTCAGATGCACCATGGGTTGGACCACTTATGTATTTTGTAGGTATACTTTTAATCCTCTTAGGTGCTTTACTTGTTAAAGCTGTAACAGGTATGAAATACAGAAAATCATTCTTCATCATTGAGTTGCCAGAGTACAAGGTACCAAGCATCAAGTTCGCATTTGGTTCAATGCTTGAAAGAGGAAAAGCATATATTATCAAGGCTGGTACAATCATCCTTGTATGTAACACAGTAGTACAGATTATGCAGTCCTTCGATACTCACTTCCATGTAGTAGAGGAAGGAATGGAGAGCACATCAATCCTTGCAACAATCGCATCTCCATTTGCATACTTACTTGTACCTATCGTGGGTGTAGCGGCATGGCAGTTGGCAGCAGCAGCAATCACAGGATTTATTGCAAAGGAAAACGTAGTAGGAACAATCGCAACAGTTTATGCTATTACTAACTTCATCGATACAGATGAGCTTGAGTTAATCGGAAGCGGAAACTCAGTAGCGGCAGTAATGGGAATTACAAAGGCAGCAGCACTTGCTTACCTTATGTTTAATCTTTACACACCACCTTGCTTTGCAGCTCTTGGTGCGTTAAACTCAGAGTTACAGAGTGGTAAGTGGTTATTCGGAGCAATCTGCTTACAGCTTGCAACAGGTTATACTGTAGGATTCTTTGTATACCAGATTGGCACACTTATCACAACAGGAAGCCTTGGAGCTGGATTTGTTGGCGGATTAATCGCTGTACTTGTATTTGCAGCAATTATTGCCGGAATTATTGTCAAGAATAATAAGGCATTTGATGCAGAATACCAGCTGGACTAATTAGGTAGTTGATGTCAGACAGGAGGCGCATTTTATGGCAGACTTAATAATTATATTGATTCTTGCAGCTTGTGTTGGAGGAGCTTGTTATTACATACATAAGAGCAAAAAGAAGGGTATAAAGTGTATTGGCTGTCCTTATTCCAACTCCTGCTCTGGCGGATGCAGTGATGACAAAAAGTCAAAATAATTTGCAGGGTTGTTCAAATAAAATCTGGAAAGAAACCACAATATATGGTATAATGTGTAACGATAAATCCATATGGGAGGTTTGACTATGGAAAGAAGCGAATTGGACAACAGTAGAACAGAACGTTTTCAATATAACAATCTGATTGATACGTTTTGTAAATTAAATAAAATCAGTGTTGATACTCTTTTGGATTCTGGAGAATGGTATATTAGATTCGAGGATTGGAAGCTGCAACAAAGCGCAGGCTGAAAGGGCATAAATAAACCATCTGCATTTGCATGATATGCTATGCAGGTGGTTTTTTCGATACCAAAGTATGCAAGAGAAGCTGCCAGTGGCAGATTCCGGTGGTTGTAAAGTTAAGGGCAAATAGTTATAATTAGTTAGTACTATATTCACAGAAATTATAAATCAGAGGCAGTGACATATGAATTATATAATGTCGGGAGTTATCCTTATAAATGCAGTATTATCCGCTTATTGGGCAGTGGAATCACTCCTAAAAAAGGAGCGGAGCAGGAATATTAAAATCGGAGTTTTTGTAATGGGATTATTCTGCACCATATGGAGTGTGGGATTTGGACTGCTCTATCTGATGCCTACCGTTCACGCTGCATACATATGCAGGTGCATAGGCATGGTAGGAGTTTTTGGTTACCTGATAATTGCAGTCCGCCTTGTGGCAGGCATGACCAAGGCACCCACAAAGTTAGTGAGGGTGTTTGAGTGGATTTCGTATACAGGAATTCTGGTGTGGTTTGCAACAGATGCGCCAGGACAGTCATCATATTATATCGGTAAATGGGGCATG
>URLU01000126.1 GCA_900548765.1 uncultured Lachnobacterium sp. | reverse complement strand
TGGTATTGCAAAGGCTGCTTCCTCAAATACCATAAGCTCTGATGTGATGGGCTCTGTACACTATGCTTCACCTGAGCAGGCAAGAAATGGTTTTATAGATGCCAGAAGTGATGTGTACTCTCTGGGTATCGTGATGTATGAGATGATTACAGGACGTGTGCCTTTTGATGGGGACACAACAGTTGCAGTTGCCATCCAGCATCTGCAGGAGGAGATTGTGAAGCCATCTGTGTATGCGCCTAATATTCCTGTTAGCTTTGAGGGCATTATTCTAAAATGTACCCAGAAGACACCTGACCGCAGATATCAGAGCATGGGCGAGCTTTTAAATGATTTGAGACATTCACTGACAAATCCAAACGAGAACTTTGTTGTTATTGCACCTTTGGTTGATAACAGCAGGACAAAGGTTATCGCAGAGGAGGATTTGAAGGAAATCAAAGAGAGAGGCTTTACAACAGAGGATGACCCAGAGACTGATTTAGATGCAGATGTGGATGACATTGATGATGAAGATGAGGATGATGGAGATGATAAGCTCTTAAATCCTAAGATGGATAAGGCTGTCACCATTATGGGAATTGTCACTGCAGTTATTATTCTAATTGTTGTGGTATACCTGATAGGAAGCATTTTCGGCCTTTTCAGATTTGGTTCTTCTAAGAATACTGAGACAGAGACCGAGACCCAGACCGAGACTGAAACAGAGGTTGAGATGATTAAAGTCATCGGAATGACTGTTGATGAGGCGCAGGCAAAGCTTAAAGATATGGGAATCACAGTCGTAGTTTCAGGCACACAGGAGTCTGATGAGGAAGCTGGCACTATTCTCTCACAGGATCCAAAGGAAGGCAGCACGATAGCTAAAAACTCAACTGTAAAGGTTGTTGTTGCCGGTCAGAGCACAACAGAGGCAGACGAAATCGATGTGCCAAGCGTAGTTGGAAAGACCAAGAGCGAAGCCGAAACAGCAATCAAGAATGCTAAGTTTAATTACAAAGAGACTTACGAATACAGTGCAGATGTGGCCGCAGATGTGGTTATCTCCCAGTCACCAGCTTCAGGCAAGCTCGCAGAGGGCTCAACCATTGAAATCGTAATCAGTCAGGGAGAACAGTCAAAGACTGTGCCTAATGTATTTGGTTATGCCCAGTCAGCAGCCCAGTCAAGCCTTACAGCAGCAGGACTTAACTATTCTGTCAAGACAGATTACAGTGATTCTGTAGCAGAGGGCAATGTAATCAGCCAGGATGTAGAGGCAGGCAAGACAGTGGCACCGGGCACAACAGTGACTATCACAGTCAGCCTTGGAAGCAATACAAAGTATTACTCATTCAGCTACACCTTAAACTATACACTGGGACATGAGACCCAGGATAATGCAGAAACCGGTGAGGCTGGCAAGAAGGTTACAGGCTTCTCAGCAGTGCTTAAGGATGGCAGTGGAAACACAATAGAGGGTGCTTCATGGAACAGTAACATGACCTCCAACGATTCATACAATATGACTGCGGACAATATCAAGAATACAGCATCAGGAAATCTGGTTGTTACCTGGTCATATTCTGATGGCTCAACAGAAGATCAGACAATCGGTGTATCATTTAACGCAAAATAATTAAAGGTTATACATGCAGGGAAAGATTATAAAAGGGATTGCAGGCTTCTATTACATTTATGCAGAGAATGGACAGGTGTATGAGTGTAAGGCAAAGGGAGCCTTCAGAAAACAGAAAATCAAACCGCTGGTTGGGGATATGGTTCGTATTGCTGTGCTGGATGAAGCAGAGCATCTGGGCAACGTGGAAGAAATCCTGCCAAGAAAGAACCAGCTTATAAGACCTGCGGTGGCAAATATTGACATGGCACTTGTTATTTTTGCGGCAGCAAAGCCTGAGCCTAACTTTAATCTGCTTGACAGGTTTTTATGTATGATGGAATTTCAGAATGTGCCTGTGACCATATGCTTTAACAAGACTGATTTGGTGGATGAAGGGAAAATAGAAGAGTACAGGAAAATCTATGAGCCGGCAGGCTATAGGCTTATGTCTACCTGTACCAAAACCGGCGAGGGTGTAGATGAGGTAAAGGCACTTCTCCGTGGTAAGACGACGACAGTTGCAGGACCATCAGGAGTGGGTAAGTCATCCCTAATCAACGCTTTGCAGTCAGATGTGCAGATGCAGACTGGTGTAATCAGCGACAAGATAGACAGGGGTAAGCATACCACACGCCATTCTGAAATCGTACCGGTCATGGAGGACTCATATATAATGGATACGCCGGGCTTTAGCTCAATGGATGTGCCGGGCTTTGAAAAAGAAGACTTGTGGACATGCTTTCCCGAGTTCAGGGAGTATGAGCCTTACTGCAAGTTTCAGGGCTGCAGCCATATAAATGAGCCGGATTGTGGAGTAAAGGAAGCTCTGGCTGAGGGTAAAATAAGTTCAGTGAGATACGAAAACTACAAGCTTTTGTATGAAGAACTAAAGAATATGAAAAAATATTAAGGAGTTATTATGAACTGTTTATCACCATCAATTTTATCAGCAGATTATACAATACTTGGAGAGCAGATCAGGACTATGGATGAGGCTGGAGCCCAGTATGTCCATATAGATGTGATGGATGGTCAGTTTGTACCCAGCATATCAATCGGACTGCCGGTGATTAAGACCATCAGAAAATGTACAGACAGGATATTTGATGTACATCTGATGATTGAGGAACCAATCCGCTATATTGATGAGTTTGCAGAGGCAGGAGCTGACATTATCACAGTTCATGCTGAGAGCTGCAGGCACCTGGATAGAACCATAGATGCCATAAAGGAAAAGGGCATAATAGCAGGAGCTGCCTTAAATCCTGCAACACCCTTATCAGCAATCGAGTATGTGCTTCCAAAGCTGGATATGGTGCTTGTAATGACAGTAAATCCGGGCTTTGGAGGGCAGAAGCTTATACCATATACTGTGGATAAGGTCAGAGACCTGCGTGAGCTTGTTAAGAGAAGTGGAAATAAAATCGATATAGAAGTTGATGGTGGAATAAACTTAAGCAACGTGCAGGAAGTGGTGGATGCAGGCGCAAACATAATTGTTGCAGGAAGTGCAGTATTTAATGGAGACATTGAAAGCAACGTGAAAAGCTTTCTAAACATATTAAATAATTAGGGAGACAGTATGAAATACTTAATAGTAGCAGGTGGAACCGTGGACGAGCAGTTCGCAGTAGATATAATTAAAAATGGTGGATACGAGGTCATTATCGCAGTAGATGCCGGAATGGATTTCTTCTATAAGAGCAGAATTATGCCGGATGTCATAGTTGGCGATTTTGATTCCGTGGAACAGGAAGCTCTGGAGTTTTTCCAGGGACAGGAGCAGATGGATATCCACAGATTAAATCCAGAGAAGGATGACACAGACACTGAGTATGCACTACGTTTTGCAATCGGAAGAGGAGCCACCAAGATTACTGTGTTAGGCGGTACTGGCAGCAGATTAGACCATGTGATTGGTAATGTGGTTCTGCTGGGAGTAGGTCTGGAGAAAAATGTTTCCATAGAACTGCTTGATACCCACAACAAAATTAAAATGGTAAACAGCAGCTTGTCGATTAGAAAAGATGAGCGTTTTGGCAAGTATCTGTCTGTTATTCCAATTACAGGCAAAGTCGATGGCGTAACTATCACAGGAGTTAAGTATCCTCTGGATAATTATGACATGCATGGCTTCAATACACTTGGAATATCAAATGAGATAGTGGATGATGAGGCTGCGATTACAGTTAGAAACGGAATAGTTCTGGTGATAGAATCAAGGGACTAGAAAATTGGGGATACTGATTGAAAGCAGTATCCTTTTATTACTGTAGAGGAAATTATGATGTAATTTTTTATGCGGCTTATATATCAAAGTATGCAAGAGAAGCTGCCAGTGGCAGGTTCTCTGTATACCAAAGTATGCAAGAAAAGTTGCCGGTGGCAAGTTTTCTGTATTGAGAAAGGTTAGAATAAGCTATGAATTTATTCGATATAATGGGACCGGTTATGGTTGGACCATCGAGCTCCCACACAGCAGGAGCAGTTAAAATAGGATATGTGGCGAGAAAGCTGATAGGACAGCCAATAGTCAGTGCAAGGATAAACCTGTATGGCTCTTTTCTGGCAACAGGAAAGGGACACGGCACACATTTTGCGATAGTGGCAGGGCTTCTGGGCATGCAGACAGATGATGTACGAATCCCACACAGCATGGAAATTGCAAAGGAACAGGGCATGGAAGTGAGCTTTGGCAGGGCAGACCTTGAGGATGGACATCCTAATTCAGCAGAGCTTGAGCTCCTTGGTGCAGAGGGGAGAAAGCTCACAATTGTAGGAGAATCAATTGGAGGCTCCCTCATAAATATCGCAAAAATTGATGGTCTGGATGCCAATTTTTCAGGGGAGTACCCAACCCTTATTGTACACAATCAGGACACTCCGGGACATGTGGCTGCAGTTACCAATATGCTCGCCCAGAAGTCTGTAAATATAGCAGCCATGCAGCTCTACAGAGCCAGGAGAGGCGGCAATGCTGTAATGGTCATCGAGTGTGACCAGGAGGTACCAAAGGAATCAATTGACTGGTTAAGTGGGCTGGATGGAATTGAGAAAGTGACTTATTACAGCTTATTATAAAATGGAAAAAGAGTCAGCAGCTAATATTTAAGAAAAAGAACGATTATTGAGGAAAATAAATGAGTTTTGCCAGATTAAAAGAGATAACAGATATTTCAAATGAAGAAAAAATTCCTTTCTGGGAAGTGGTGCTTCGGGATGATATGAAGGAGAGAAATGTGAGCAGGGAAGCTTCCTTTCAAACTATGGATGGGATGTTAACAGCCATGGAGGAAGCAGACAGGAGCTACAGCCCGGAGCTTAAATCTGCCAGCGGACTTGCAGGAGGAGATGGAGCAAAGCTTGAAGCGGCTCATCATGAAAACAGTGAGCTTGTGGGAGATTTTATAGCAGAGGTCATGGAGCGAGCTGTCAAGATGGGTGAGTCCAATGCCTGCATGAAGAGGATTGTGGCTATGCCTACAGCAGGCTCCTGTGGAGTGATTCCTGCTGTGATAATTACCTATATGAAACAGAAGAACGTTGACAGACACCGCATAGTAGAGGCTCTTTATGTGGCAGGCGGTATAGGTGAGGTCATAGCAGCAAGTGCCAGCATAGCAGGAGCCGAGGGAGGCTGTCAGGCTGAGATTGGCTCTGCCAGTGCCATGGCAGCAGGGGCGGTTGCATATCTTGAAGGTGGAGATAATGAGGAGATTGTCAATGCCAGTGCCCTTGCCCTTAAAAATATGCTGGGACTCACCTGTGACCCGGTTGCAGGACTGGTTGAGGTGCCTTGTATCAAGAGAAATGTATCAGGCGCTGTGAATGCTGTGGTATCTTCCAGAATGGCAATGTCAGGAATCAGAAGTGCTATAGAGCCGGATGAGGTTATAGATTCTATGAGAAGAATTGGAAAGCTCATGCCAGCCTGCCTTAGAGAGACCGGGGAGGACGGATTTGCCAGCACAAAGAGTGGAATAGCCATTGCAAATAAGATAGCAAAAGTATTATAATCTAACAAAGTAAAGGAGGAGCATATATGAGACGAAACAGACTAATAACGATTTTACTGTGTATGACTCTTACTATATCTGCATTCACAGGATGTGGTAAAAAGGACACTGCGGCAGAGGCAGAGCCTGAGGCACAGACGGAGAAAAACTATGTTAATTCGACAGAATTTGTGGTTGAGCCTACGGAGGCGGCAGCAGAGACAGAAGAAGCTGTGGAAGCTGCTGAGAATGAAGAGACAGACAAGAAAGACACTGAGACTACAGAAAAGACTGATACAAATGCAGACTCAGCTGCAGAGGCAGGTACAGCAGAGGAAACAGCCCAGGCACCGGCGGAGGGAACTTATTCAAATGTCACACTTATAGGTGATTCAGTAATGCTCGGGGCAGCAGACAACATTTCAAACAGCATGCCAGGCTGTATAGTTGATGCAAAGGAGAGCAGACAGGTCAAGGCTGGTGTGGAAATCGCCCAGGGGCTTGAGCAGCAGGGAAATCTAAGGAGCACTGTTGTAATTGCACTTGGAACCAATGGCAGCTTCAGTCAGGAGACAGGTCAGGCGCTGATTGATTATCTGGGCACCGACAGGACTATCTACTGGGTATATGCCTATGGTGTGTCATGGCAGGATGATTCCAACAGTGTGATTGCAGCACTTGCAGCAAACAATGCAAATGTCACAGTTATTGACTGGCCGGCATATGCATCTGGACACAGCGATTACTTCTACAATGATGGAATCCACTTAAATGGTACAGGCAGAAGCGCATATGCACAGATGCTTGTGGACAATGTAACACCATAAAAATCGGTTTATTCAGCCTTATTGAGCTTAATGTAGTCACGGGGACTCATTCCGGTAATCTCCTTAAAGACTCTGGAAAAATAAGCAAAATCATCATAGCCC
>URLU01000125.1 GCA_900548765.1 uncultured Lachnobacterium sp. | reverse complement strand
CGGATCGCCAGATTATGTTCCGTGTACCATGGGTAGATGATAAGGGACAGGTTCAGGTCAACAGAGGATTCCGTGTACAGTTCAACAATGCAATTGGACCATACAAGGGAGGTTTAAGACTTCACCCTTCTGTAAACCTTGGAATTATCAAGTTCCTGGGATTTGAGCAGATTTTCAAGAATTCACTCACAACACTTCCAATCGGTGGTGGTAAAGGTGGTTCTGATTTCGACCCTAAGGGAAAATCAGACAGAGAGATTATGGCATTCTGCCAGAGCTTCATGACAGAGCTTTCAAAATACATCGGAGCAGATATTGATGTACCAGCCGGAGATATCGGAACAGGTGCTCGTGAAATTGGATATATGTTCGGACAGTACAAGAGAATCCGTGGAACATTCGAGGGAGTTCTTACAGGAAAAGGACTTACATATGGTGGATCTCTTGCCCGTACACAGGCTACAGGATATGGTCTCCTTTACCTTACACATGCATTATGGAAGGATAACGGACTTGACTTAAACGGAAAGACAGCAGCAGTTTCAGGTTCAGGAAACGTAGCTATCTACGCTATTGAGAAGGCACAGCAGCTTGGTGTTAAGGTTGTAACATGTTCTGATTCTACAGGATGGATTTATGATCCGGAAGGAATTGATGTTGCCCTTCTTAAAGAGGTTAAAGAGGTTAAGCGTGCACGTCTTACAGAGTATGCAGCAGCTAAGCCTTCAGCAGAGTACCATGCAAAGCAGAATGGTGAGCATGGTGTATGGCAGTACAAGGTAGACCTTGCGCTTCCATGTGCTACACAGAACGAGTTAGACATCGAGGATGCTAAGATGCTCGTAGCAAACGGTGTTACATCTGTAACAGAGGGAGCTAACATGCCTACAACACTTGAGGCTACAAAGTACTTACAGGAGAACGGAGTACTCTTCGTAGGTGGTAAGGCTGCAAACGCAGGTGGTGTTGCTACATCAGCACTTGAGATGAGCCAGAACTCTGAGAGACTTTCATGGACATTCGAAGAGGTTGATGGAAAGCTCAAGGGAATCATGGAGACAATTTACGCTAACATTTCAGACGCTGCTAAGAGATACGATGCAACAGTTGGCGGAAAGACTGACTATGTTGCAGGTGCTAACATTGCAGGTTTTGAGAAGGTTGTAGATGCTATGCTTGCACAGGGCGTTTGCTAATTAAGAATTTCTAAGATAAAAGATTATATTGAGAAGTCCTGTAAACTCAGTGTTTATGGGGCTTTTCTTTATGTATTGATAAGACATGCGAATTGTCAGAATATTCATAAATAGAAGATAATTTACGTTGTTTTGAGGTCGTTATATACACGTGGTACACAAGTTATATACAGGTGGTATACATTTATTTTTACTGATTTTGGATGCTTTTGAAGCATTTCCATCCTGTGCTTATCAAGATGATTCAGGCTGAATATGAGTGTAATTATCAAATATAATACCTCTCCCAACATATGGTTGAGTTTGATAATTCCACTTACAGTTTGTGTACAAAAACTGATAAAAATTGTAAAGTGTAGCGTGAAAGGAGGCATATTGTAATGAATCAAATTGATACAGGAAAGTTTATTGCTAGTTGCAGAAAAGAAAAAGGTCTGACACAAGCACAATTAGCAGAAAAATTAAACATCACTGACAGAGCTGTTTCCAAATGGGAGACAGGAAAATGTATGCCCGATTCATCTATCATGTTGGAACTTTGCAATATCTTAGATGTTACGGTCAATGAACTATTAAGTGGGGAGAGGATAGAAATGAATAATTACGAAGAAAAAGTCAGCGAAAATCTCATTGAATTAAAACGAAAAGATGAGAATAATATGAACAAGAATACTATAATATCAATAATATATACAATTACCATGGTTATTGGTATTCTAGTATGTTGTATATGTGATGTTGCTATTTCGGGCACCCTTACATGGTCACTTATTACACTTAGTTCTATTTTGATTACATGGATAGCATCTTTTCCTGTTATATTGTTAGGGAAAAAAGGTGTTTTGGTAGCGATGGTTGCCATTAGTATTCTCATTTTACCATTTATGTACATATTAAGTATTTTGATAAAAGTCAATGAAGTATTCAACATTGGTGCGATTATGTCCATTTATACACTAGTTTTTTTGTGGATAATTTATATTCTGTATTATCGACTCAAGGAACGAAAACTGTTGGCAACAGGAATTACATTTTTGTTTGCAATTCCGTTCACACTTTTGATAAATATTACATTATCAAAATTAATTGGAGAACCTGTGATTGATGTTTGGGATATATTATCCGTATTTATCCTGTTGATAGTATCAGTTGCTTTTATAATTGGAGATTATGCACGAAAAAAAGGTTTTGTAAGATAGGCTATTTTCTGAGTCGCTTGAAAATTCAAGGTTCAGAAGTTAAACGTTATTTGAAAAATGTTAGTGTGAGGTACATATATGAGAAAATGTTAATACTGACATTTGAAGACAGCGAGGAAGAAATACTAAACCATATAGTTTTTTATGTCAGCACAGGAACGAAGGCATTTCAGGTGGTAGAAAATGCAAGAACAGAATTAAGATTCGATGGATTGGAAATAGATGTTGCAAAACGTTTGGAAAGACAAAAGGTTGCCCGAAAGGGCAGCCTTTTTTATATATTCAGTGAACCTTTTTGCCCCTGATATGGTTATATAATATGTAAGACGTTTTACGATTGGAGAAACCGCTATGAAGGACAGTAAACTAATTCAAAAATTGCATAGCGGAGATAAGGAAGCAGCAGGTATTATCATTGAGCGATATTACGAGGACATATATCGCTTTTGCCTGTATATGGTTCAGATAGAGGCAGATGCTTATGACATTACTCAGGAGACCTTTCTTAAATTTATGAAATATGGAAGCTCGTATAAGCATAATAATCTCAAAGGCTATCTGCTGACTATTGCAAGAAACCTATGCTTTGATTATTTCCGGAACAAAAGCCAGAAAGCTGTAGCCACAGACTGGGAAGAACTTGATAAGCACCAGACCCGCACAGACCGAATGGCTGAGACTGAGGATGCAGTTTATTTGAAGAATCTGTTAAAAGAACTCTCAGAGGATATAAGAGAGGTTGTTATTCTGCGTACCTACGAAGAAATGCGATTTAAAGACATAGCTAAAATCATGGGATGCAGCTTATCGACCGTAAAATCAAGGTATCGGCTGGGAATCAGTCAATTAAAAAGGAGAATGGAGAATGAATATGAGAGATGAAAAGATAAAAGACCTTTTTGTCAAGGCTGACGAACAAATTCATATTGATGAGATGAGAAAGCATGAAACATATATTGCAGTACTTGAGGAGACGGAAAAGCCACGGAGAGAGCCTATGCCTGTAAAAAATATTCTGTTACAGCAGTTTTATTATGTAGATAAAACGTTTTTTGCAGCGTATAGTGTTGTTATTTGTCTGGGAATAATTTTTATTCTGGTATTACAGCATATGGGAGTAGGGCAGAGAGATATGCTTGCCATATGCATGGCTTGTGCAGGAATTCTAAGTCTGGCATCTATTGGGATAATAGATAGGATGTTTTTTGGAAAAATGGCAGAGCTGGGAGCAAGCTGTTATTTTAGCACAAAGCAGTGTGTAGCGGCAGGACTGGTTTTGTCAGGGGGAATAAATGTCATGGTGCTTTTTCTACTGACTGGCTGTCTCAACTATCAGTGGAGAATCGGGATGATGCAGGCAGGGCTTTATATAGTGACACCATACCTTTTGTCATGCGTTGCAGCATTGGGGATTTTGTCTCTTGAAATCAAAGAAAAAAGTCCAGCCATGTTTGCTGTCACGGCTATTCTTTTGTCAATAGCTTATGTGATAGTGACCGAAATACCGAATGCTCTCACTGAAACTGCCATCTGCCTGTGGGGAGGGGCATTCGTTTTGGCAGTGGTATTATTTGTATTTCAGGTTAAGAGGCTGTTCGGAAAAATTGAGAAGGGAGAAGTCCTATGCATGAATTAAAGCTAATCAATGTTCAGAAAAATTTCAAAGACAAGGAAGCGGTCAAAAGCGTAAACTACAGCTTCACAAATGGAGTATATGGCTTGTTGGGAGAAAATGGAGCAGGAAAAACAACTCTTATGAGGCTTGTATGTGGAGTCTTAAAGCCTACTTCAGGGAAAATATGCTGTGATGAAATAGAAATCGCAAGCCTTGGAGCAGACTATAGAAATCTTTTGGGCTATCTTCCACAGGATTTTGGATATTATGGTGATTTTACAGCAGAGAGGTTTCTTAGATATATGGCAGCCCTCAAGGCACTGCCACAGGAATTTGCAGAAAGCCGTATTGATGAACTTTTGGACATGGTGGAGCTTAAGTCCGTAAAAAAGAAAAAGTTAAAGACATTTTCTGGTGGAATGATACGAAGAATAGGGATAGCACAGGCTCTTTTGAATGACCCACAAATCCTTATTTTAGACGAGCCGACAGCAGGACTTGACCCCAAGGAAAGGGTGCGTTTCAGAAATGTGATTAGCTCTCTTGGAAAAAACAGGATAGTGATTTTGTCCACTCATATTGTGACTGATGTAGACTATATTGCAGACCATATTCTGATTATGAAAGAAGGCCGGATTATCAAGGAGGGTACTGAACAGGAGGTCAGAGACCAGGTGGAGGGCTGTGTCTGGGAATGCACAGTTTCTGAAAGAGAAGCAGGCAGGTTGAGCTCAGAGTTTATTGTGAGCAACATGAGAAGTGCCGGGGAAAACATCATGCTCAGAATCATATCAAGGAGACAGCCTGTAGAAGATGCAAAAAATGTGGAGATTTCTTTGGAAGATGCATATCTCTATCATACACAGATGGGGGAGGAGAAAAATGATGCGACTTTATAAGATGGAGCTATACAAGCTTTTTCAAAATAGAATATTTAGGATGGGAATGCTGTCTGCCATTGTACTGCTTGCTTTATATTTTTGTCTGGCAGAGGTCGGAGGAGAGATTGCAGTTGTGGATGGAGTCTCTTATTCCGGGTATGAGGCAGTCAGGATAAACCGCCAGATTACAGCAGAGTTTGAGGGTGAACTTACAGATGAGAAGGTAAATCAGATTATTGAAAGATATGGTCTGCCATCAAAGCTTGAAGAAAATATGCCGGGTTGGAGGGATGGCAATTTCCTGAATGATTTCGTCACCAGATTTTTTACCAATGGCTCATGGGAGAAAGGTGCGCTCCCTACAGAACAATATGCTTTTGCAGATACTGAATTAGCTAAAGCCTCTGCAAAAACAGGACAAAGTCCATATCTGGCATATACAAAGGGCTGGACTGTGTTTGTGGAAATGCTTCAATTAGGACTGGTTTTGGGAAGTATACTGGTTATTTGTGGAGTATCAACAATCTTTGCAGATGAGAGCCAGACCAAAATGCTGCCGCTGCTCCTTAGCACAAAAGAGGGCAGACGTAAGGATGTCTATGCCAAGCTGCTTGCAGCTTTTAGCTTTACCATAGTTATTTTTGTATGTCTTACTTTTTTTAGTCTTATAATGTGTGATATTGTGTATGGACTAAAAGGCTTTAATAATATAGCCGGCATGATAACTACAAATGGCATAATGATGGCAAATGGCACAATACAGGCTGTCACATTTTCCAAATATCTGGCGATACAGATCGGGCTTGGTTTTGTGGCTTTTTTGTCTCTTTGTGCAATTACCTTATGCGTTTCTGCACATTTGAACAGTACATTTGGAGCGGTGATTATAGCGGCCTCATTCTGGGGAATGCCTGTTTTAATCAGGATGTTTTTTGGAGGCTTTATGGCTGTAATAGTGGATTCAATGCCTGTATTTTTGATAATGACAACAATTATTAATGACATATGTGTTATATGGGGGCTTGTATTACTAATAAACATTTTTCTTGCAGGGACGTGTCTGATAAATGGGATTTTTACCTACAAGAATAAACAGTTAACATGAAGCAGATGTAAAGATTTGCACCCAAACCGCCGATATAGTATAATAAAACATAAAAATGGGGGTACTCTTGCATGATAGATATTCATTGCCATCTCTTAAATGGTGTGGATGACGGCGCAAAGACGCTGGAGGAGTCGGTGAGCATGCTTAAAACAGCGGCATCACAGGGCATAGACAAAATAATACTGACACCACACCGCAGACATGGGATGTTTGCCTATGAGACAGAAGCCATTGAGAGCCGGTATATGAAGCTCAGGGAGTACGCAGACAAGCTTGGCATAGCCCTTTACCTTGGCACAGAGTATCATGTGGATTCAGAAATGATAGACAGCTTCAGGTCTGGCAGATGCCATACTCTGGCAGAGAGTAGATATATCCTCACAGAGTATTCCCATGTGAGCGAGTACTCATATATGAAGAAGATGACTCAGGAGGCACTGCTTGCGGGCTACATACCAGTGATTGCTCATATCGAGAGATACGAATGTGTCTGTGACGACCCTGACATAGCCGGTGAGCTTAGAAACATGGGGGCACTGGTTCAGGTAAATGCAGATGCGGTGCTGGGAAATGATGGGAGAGCTGCAAAGAAAATCTGCA
>URLU01000124.1 GCA_900548765.1 uncultured Lachnobacterium sp. | reverse complement strand
CAAGCCTGCAAGCACTGCACATATGATTCCCACACTGACCTTTGTAACAGGAATATGTACCAGATTAATAATTCCTGCGCATAATGCTATCAGGCACAATGTAATCGAAAAGCTGAAACACAGCCATGATATAGCATTTATTTTTTCATCAGTTTTCTTTGATTTCCACATTGAAAACCATTCTGCCAGAAACGCTATAAGGCAGAAAACAGACCCTATATAACTCATTTTCCTTCCCCTTATTTCACTTTATCTAATATCCAGCTTACTGCATAGTGGACCTATCAGCTTAATAAACCAGCCTGTGCAGAGCGAATATATCTTGTAAACCACGTAGGAAATACTGTAAAGTACAATACTCACTAAAATCTGATGTACAAATAAAACTGCCAGATTTGAATTTACAGCCTGCTCAATCTTCATAAATGGCAGACAGGCTGCATGAAAAAGAAAGCAGGTAAAAGCTCCCTTTGCAAATTCATTGATAAAGCGGCTCTCAAACTGGAACCGAATCACATACAGCATCACTAATACTGCAAACGAAATCGTAAGTGGGTCATTATAATACCAGGCGATAATGTTATCTTCCCCCAGCAAATGCTGTCCGTATGCTGCTGCAAAAATCAAAATCAGATTTACAATTATGTATAGCAGATTTTTCTGTCTGCTTATCTCAATTCCATAAATGCCTATATAAGCACCAATCAGATAGGCAAGGACAAAATTGACTATTGTATATCCGGAATCACTTCCTGACATTCCGATGGTACTTGCCCCTGAAAATGTAACTCCAAATCCAGCCTGCAGATAATCAACAATTATCGTCCAGAATGAAAACAGCACAAGCAGCATAATAATCAGCTTTTTAAACTTATCCTGAGACAGATTTTCTATCATTACATTGAGATATGGCGAGATAAAATACAGTGCCACATACAATATAACGAAATAGTTCTTAGGAATAAGATTAAGCAGCAAATCTCTGATTGTAAATGCCGCTCCTGCGCTAATCACTCTGAGCAGATAAAAAGCCTCGCTGAACAAAATCACCTGAAGTATCAGTTCCACAGCCTTTACACCTCTGCGCTTTGGTGTCATGCAGAGGAAAAATCCCGATATCATCACAAAGAGATTGACTGATGAGATAAATATACTCTCTGACAAATAAAGGTACATCTCATTTAATGACCCTGGTTTCACATACTGAAATCCACCACCCATCTGTCCATTATTGTAATGAAGTACAACTACTCCCATAATAGCAATAATTCTAAGCAGCTCAATCGCAGAGTTCCTCTGGTTTTTTGTCTTATTCATTCTTCATCCCCATATACTGTTCCCTGGTCATTCCATACCAGTTCAAATCCTTATACTGCCCTCTGATACACAGATGCTCCTTAAACATTCCCTCATATTCAAATCCGCACTTCTTATAAAACGCGTTGGCTCTCTCGTTCTCCACCAGCACATTAAGATACACTCTGTTAAGTTCCAATGTCTCAAAGGCATATTTAAGTATCTCCTTTGTGGCTGCAAAGGCTGCACCCGTGCCCTGGGCAGCCAGACTTGTGACAACTGCATACTCAGCGTTATTGTCAACCTTTGAAATATTTTTAAGGCTTATGGTTCCCAGATATCTGTCATCATCTCCTACAAAGGCAAAGTTCTGGTTTTCGTCAGTAAAACTGTTTTTCACAAACTCCAGAGCTTTGTCCTCAGTCATGCTTGCAAAATCAAATCTAAACTTGCAGTTTACCTTTGGGTCATGCATCCAGGCAATCATCTCCGGTACATCTTTTTCCTCTAATTTACGCAATCTGAACATCGTTCATTCCTCATACTTTCCGCCTGTATGTCCTTTAGCTACATGCTCTCTATCTTGTTATTTTCGCAAGTTTCCACAAACTTTAGGAACTCATCATAGTCTCTTATATAATCTGACTCGTCATAGAGCTCAGAAGCTAATACTAAGAGTACTGCATCTGGTGAGAAATCAAACATCTCTCTCCACATAACGTTTGATACATATAAGCCCTCATACGGCTTCTCTAATGGAACTATCTTCTTTTCCTTTCCATTATCCAGACGTATCTTACAGCTTCCATGTATGCAGATTAATATCTGCTGTAAACACTTGTGTGCATGGAATCCACGTTCCACACCCTCACCTGTGTCATACATGTAATATACTCTCTTAATCTGAAATGGGATGTCCTTAAACTCTTCAAGGGCTACAAGCTGTCCCCTCTCATCCCCATGTGGCTGAAATACATACTTAATTACCTGCATTACTTTTCCTCCAATCCTCTATTAGCCAATTTGTTGTAAGCTCAACTGATTTTCCCAGTGTCTTTCCAAACAGCTTTTGTTTCATTTCTATACGGATATCTTTCCTGGTATCCTTTCCCTGTCTGAGATCTTCCAGACAGCCACGAAGCTCCTGCTCAGAATTCACTACATAGCTGCCCTTTAAAATATCCTTCATATTATCAAGCAGGGTAAGCTCCATATTTGTTGCGCAGAAAATCAATGGTTTTTCTGTCAAAAAGTATTCTGGAACAATTGATGAATAATCCGCTATCAATACATCAGAATTCCAGAAAGTAGCCGCATACTCCTTCTGGTCATCAAAGGCTATATTTTTTATACTATTAACCTCAGCTTTATATTTCTCCACCTCATCCGCTGTCATCTCACCAGTGCTGATAAAATTATCAAACATCAGAGGATGGGGACGCATAAGAAGATTCATCTCATCATGCTCTCTAAAATAGTCGAGCATAAAGTCCTTGTAGGTGAAGAAGTTGCTGCCACCCAGCTTCTTGTCTGTTGTCCATCGTGGTGCCCAGATTACCCTGAGCCCATTAGTGGCAAAGTTCCATGAAGCACTCTCTGAATTTTTATCATTCATAAATCCATCCAGAGCAATCATTCCAAGGCAGTCTGAATGGTTAAGTCCCAGCCTGTGTCCAAGACTCTGTGCCTTCTGATAATCCGCAACAAGGGATTCCATCTCTACAAAATACATGTAGGTGTGCATGTAAAAGCTCTGCCCAAAAACCATCTCTTCCAGTTCCCTGTCGATATTTATTCCATATGAGAAATTGCAGATTCTGGTGTAGAGACACATATTATGACTCTGATAATCCACTGGCAGATAAAAATCATATGGTCTGGTGGTGAACACATAGTCCGGCTTTAAGGTCTTTAAATCAAACCATCTGCCATCCCCCATCCATGCATCAACAGCCTCATAGCCCTTATCAGTAAAATACTGATAGGTCTGATTCATATTATCAGCAGGCACGCCATTGTTAAGATTATCCGGCACACATACCAGATGTACATCAAACTCCGGATTTTTAATTAAGGAATCATAGAGCAGCTCAAGCTTTCCCCAGGATGGCGTATACTGCATCAGAAAAACTACAGATATCCTGTCATTATGCCAGCAGAACCGGCTGCCTTTTTTCATACGATATATCTGTCGCATTTTCCCATAGGCAGAATATAGATTTTCTTTTAGTTTCATAATCTAAAATATACCTCTTACTATACTTATCATATTTTGTGTTTCTTTCCTGTTGGTGAGACACAATGCCGCAAAGTAAACAATTAAGCTTATAACACCAGCTGCAGCACCATACAGGATTATCTGAAGGTAGCTGGCGGCAGGCAGATTTGCACTTGGCACAAAAACTACCATAAGTGCAAAAATCACAAGGCATACCAGCCAGCGCCTGATTGTTTTCCATGGGCTGTCAAACAGAATGTGCCTGTAGCAGTAAAAAATCATATATATTGTCCTGTACACTACAGATGCAACACTTCCAATCAGCACTCCATATATGCCAAATTCCCATACTCCAATAACAGACACGGTTATGTTTATCACACATTCCAGCACCGCACTCATCTGGGTCTGCTTGAAATGTGCCGCATAATAAATCACATTGTTCATTGCTGTCCTGCCTATTGTAAAGAGAGGAATCAGCACAAACAGCAATGGATAAAGCTTTTCATAATAATTAATATCTGTTACACCCTTGGTATACAGTCTGATAAATGCCGGAAACACAACATATGTGGTGGTCATGGCTGCAAATGCCAGAGTCATATATATTATCTCACAGATATGGTGCAGCTTTACATACTGCTCCCTCTCTGTGTTAAATAACTGCCCCAGCCTGAAGCTTATACCCTGGGACAACTGCTGCACAAGTGCTGTGACCATGGATGTAACCATATTATAAATCGTGTATACACTGACAATTTTCAAATCATGGGTGATAGAAGTCAGTATCAAGGGGTCTGTATTGTAAAAAACAACACTTGCGATTTGGTGAACCAATGTAGAGTTTTTCTGCTCTATCGCCTTGTTATTAGGTTTAGCACTCCAGTCAATCCAGGAATAATTTTTCCTTAAGTATATCGAATATACAAACACTTGAAAGAAGCATATTACAAAGTAAGAAAACTGTACTGCCAGTACATTATATCCCATCAGAAGCAGTATAACCTTTGCTATGCTGGTCAGAGTGGTGATAAATGTAGTGACATTTGTGTATACATAATTCTTGCCCTCTGCACTCATAAGTACAGTGTACTTATCCTGATAGAAGAAACACAGGCAGTTTCCTGCTCCACCAAAGAAAATAATCAAAAATATCTTTGAGTAAGGAATACTGGTGTGTAACAAAAATGGATAAAAAACCGCCAGCAGCACAACCGCTGTGAAATACAATATTCCTATCTTAAAGTAAAACTTTTTAGTTGCCGCGAGTATACCCTGTATATCATCCCTGTTGTTTTTAGCAACGGGGGCATACAGTGCCTGAACTGACGCAGTACCAACTCCCGCCTCAAACAAGCCAAAATACACAAAAATCTGGCTTATAGAATTAAGCAGACCATTAATTTCTGAACCATAGCTTACCATTACAAGTCGTGGAATCAAAACTCCACAGGCGATTGTCATAAGCTGTCCAAACAGTCCACTTGCTATATTAATTATACTTTTCTGTTTTGCCTGCACTTTTCACTCCTTGGTCATATCAATCAGCTATCCAAAAATCAAATGGAAAAGCTGAACATAATAACTTAAACGAATATCGTGTAGTCTGCTCCTGTATACATCCTTCGGTACACTGCCTCTGTATTTTCTGGCAGTCCTAAGCTGATTTTCGTACATAAATCTGATTCTTTTATGAGCTCCCTTATTTCTCTTTGCTGAAGATATTGAGGTGGAATTTATGCGGTAATACACCAGGGCATCCTCAGTATAAACGCATCCATCCGGGTATCTTGACATAACCCTAAGCAGCATCTCCAGGTCTTCAATGGCTATGCTCTCATCATACCTGCCCACCTCATCCAGTACTTCTTTTCTATACATTGTAGAGGGTGCAGGCACCATGTTAAGCTTAAATATCTCCTCAAAGGTATAGCTGCTTTTGTCTGGAAATGGGTCCAGAAGCTTTCCTATAATATGGGACTCCTCTATTGGATAATGTCCCTCCTCTTTAAACTTATAGCAATTGCTAAACCCTACCTTAGCCTCTGGATGGGCTTCAAAGAGTCCCACCATACGGTCTAAATAGTCCTTTTGCAGCACATCATCTGATGCAATGATTTTTACATACTCTCCCCCTGCCAGCTCAAGCATATGGTTTACATTCTTTACAATGCCCTTGTTTGTATCATTGACAATAAGCTCGAATCTGATATTTTCTGCCTCAAATAATTCTTTTGCCTGCTTAAGCACCTGTACGGAATTATCCTTTGAACAGTCATCACATACAAGCACCTCATAGTTGTCATAGCTTTGATTCAATATGCTCCGGAACAAGTCCATTGCAAATTTTTCATGATTATAGCAAGGAATCAAGAAACTTACTAATCCTTTTGTATTATCCATTTTTTTACTTGAATTCATTGATTGTATCAATTACAAACTGAATCTGCTCCTCTGTCATTCCATAAAACATTGGTAAACTAAGCTCTGTCGCACTGATTTCCTCTGCGATTGGGAAGTCTCCCTGCTTAAAGCCCATATCCTTATAGCACTCCTGCATATGGATTGGAATAGGATAATGCTTGTTTGTGCCAATCTCATGGTCATTGAGCCACTTTTCCAGCTCTTCCCTGCGCTTTGTACGGATTGCAAAAATATGCCATACCGGTACACAGTCCTCATGAACATATGGCAGAATAACCTCCGGGTTTTTGATTCCATCCAGATATCTCTGGGCTATGCGGCGTCTCTCCTCGTTCATCTTGTCAAGGATAGGAAGCTTTGCTGCAAGGAATGCTGCCTGCATCTCATCAAGACGGCTGTTATTTCCCTGATATATATGGTGGTACTTGTAATCAGAACCATAGTTGCCAAGGGCTCTTATTTTCTTTGCAAGCTCCTCATCATCTGTGATTGTGGCACCTGCATCTCCCAGGGCACCTAAATTCTTGCCAGGGTAGAAGCTGAAGCCTGCTGCATTTCCAAAGGAACCAATCTTTCTGCCCTTGTATGTAGCTCCATGAGCCTGGGCGCAGTCCTCCACTACAAATAAGTTATGGCGCTTTGCGATTTCCATAATAGGCTCCATATCACAAGCCTGTCCATATAAGTGAACCGGCATAATTGCCTTTGTCTTATCTGTGATGGCAGCCTCAATCTTTGAAGGGTCAATGTTGAAGGTTCTGATGTC
>URLU01000123.1 GCA_900548765.1 uncultured Lachnobacterium sp. | reverse complement strand
AACAAAAGTGTCCATTTTCTTTATAATGATTTTTTGGTATTATTTTATAAAATTAAAGAGAAAGAAAAGGAATTTTTAGAACGAAAAAAATCAAAAAATTAATTACCTATGTATTGCTTTTAGCAACTATTACATCATCACTTTCAACCAATTCTCACTTTATTACTTTAAGTGATGACATTCAACCATATCACAGCATATTTGAAAACGAGGATATTTAAGAAATTTCCTCGTATTAGTCCTATTTTAATAATTCTTCATTTTACAGTAATTATTAATCGCTTCTTCATCAACACCTCTTCTATACAATTTGCATATACTAAGTGCCCATTTATAATATTGTGTCCATCTAGCCTTCATATCACTATCCAACTCTGTTGCACCTTGCTCTATACTCCATCCCAGTTCAAACACAAATCTATTAAGCTTGATTCCATGTCCACTTTCAAAGCAACGCCTGACTCCTTCTCTAGCTGTCTCTAGCGATTTTTGATAACATTCTTTATCCACAAAAAGTTCTTTCCAAAACACCATAATCAATATAACTTCTTCAACATGAAAACTCCAGTCAACTTCACTTTTTTCATAGAATTTCCACAACCCTTCTATGATTTCTATTGCTTCATCTATTTTTCCCATGTCTTCGTAAACCATCGCTTTGTGATATACGAGAATTACCTCCCCTTTCGTATAAAAATGCGTTCCATAATTTTCCTTCCATTCCGGAATCGTCAGTCTGATAGTTTCATCTATCTTATCCAGAAATTCCTCCGGTGTAATCCTCTTTTGATAGTAATCCTCCACATTTCTAATTCTCTGGATAAACTGCCTGTTAATACTCAAATCAGCATACTCGCCCAGACTTTTTTCCAATTCGTCCAGCATTTCCATAGATTTTGCCCGATTCTGGCTTTGTCTCTCAGCAATCAACTCCGCAGCCAGCTTGTAATCTGGGTACTTGTCCGACACAATATCTGCATTGTATCTGCCTATCTGAATATCCATAAGCTCTGCGAGTAAATCATAGGTGCTGTGATTTGCTCCACGTTTACCCTTTTCCAATGCCCTATAGGTTTTCTCACTACAGGCTTTCTCATCTATCTGTCTCACGCTTAGATTTCTCTCCTGCCTGTAATCCCTCAAAACCTCATGCAGCAATACACATTCAGAGCTGATTTCCTGTGCCATAAAACTCTTATCATTAATCCCAAGCTCTTTCCTAATAGAAGTCAAGGCTTGGAGCATACTACCATAATCCTCTTCCGGAGCTTGTCCTGTCAGCTCATATTGTCTCAACAAACCACGCAATAAGTCCTCCATCCCCTCTAATCTGCCAAGCATTCTTTGCAGTTCTACTGCCTTTTTATAATAAAGGATTTTCTCGTTTGACTCTGTATTCACTGCATAACTTCCATATAAGCAAGTGGCTTTTCCAAGGACTTTGAGCATCTCATGCTCTTCGTAGTTTTCTACTATATAGTGCAGGATGCTTCTCAAATATTTTTCATCAGATAAGTCCATGTCTTCTGCCTTTTTCTCAAAATAAAGCAAAAGGTAAGCCATCTCTGTGGAGCCTATACAATTTTTTGGATTCACCTCATCCTTTGACATATCCACGGTTAGGGCTATTGCCTGCTTCATCTTCTCTGTATCATCCCGCAGATAGCTTTTCCAGAAAAGGACAAACTGCTCCTGCAGATTCTCATTCAATGCACGGTTCTTTGCCATTTCATCCTCCCACACCGACTCATCAAGGCTGTTACATTGAATCTGACGCAGTACCTTTCTTCTCCACACAAAATATTCATACTCCTGCTTAGACAGCAGTATTGTAAAATAGTCCATGGTCTTTCCCATACGCTGTACCAGCACATCCAGCACCAACTTGTTTGGCATTTCTCCATTTTGCTCAAATTTTGAGATTGCTTTCTGTGTAATTATGTTTTCACCCAGACTCTCCTGACTGACATTTCTATCCATACGCATCTGGCTGAACATTTTTCCCATCAGCAGCTTCATTCTGCGCTGGTTCTCTGACTGATTCATATTTCCTGTGTTCTCCCTAATCCTAGTGATTCTCTCTCGTACCTACATTATAACTACAAATTAACCACATTATCAAACAAGGCAATAATATTTTTTCATTTCTTTTCTCTAACAGATTTTATAAATCCCCAAATCGAGTCAATCTCCTGAAACTCACTGGAGCATATGGCAGTGTAATCAGCCTCTGCCCCGTTTACTACACGCTCCTCATACCCTATATTCTCTCCGCAGCCCCAATAGGAACCATCCCTTTTTTGAATAATGGTGTTGTTGAACTGGAACTCATCATCCGGATCAAGCCTGCCTGTCCATACCTTATGGACATCCTCTGCGACCTTAACCGGTTCACTTATGACCTCTTCGCCCTCGACACCGCAGTTTCCGGCACTATTATAGCCCCAAGTCCAGACTGTTCCATCATAGAGCAATGCCGCATGATTAAACCAGCCTCCTGTAACCACTGCCGCATCCTCCAGAATCTGCTTTGGTTCCTTCACATAGTATACATCTGAGGACATGTATCCTCCGTTGATGTATATGGTTCCCCAGGTCCATACCGTCCTGTCATTTTTAATGGCGACTACATCAGCCCTTCCACAGACCGCATAGCGCACATCCTCTATCAGGAGCTTTGGTGTGCTGACAATATAATGCTCCCCATTCATATATTTATCCCAGTCGAACTCATTATACGCCTGCAAGGCACCACAGCCGGCATTTCCAAGTCCATACAGCTTATTGTCCTCTGTAAGATATATCAGAAATCCCTCTTGGGCAAAATCAATGTGGATAACATTTTCAGCGATTTTTACCATATCATCATGGATATCATAGTCCTGTGTTCCCTGACCAAGCTGACCATAATTATTTCTGCCACATCCCCACAATACATTATTTTCGTCGATTTTATACACGTTAGTACCAAAATCAATAGTTCTCACATATGTTCTCACATATTTCTGCTCCGTCATGACCACAGGTACAGGGCTGTCATCTGCTTTATCTTCCTCAGTGTCTGCCTCGGTGATAATCGGTGTGTGATACATGTCAAACAAGTACCAGGCTAGCTTGCCCCTAAACTGCACCACATCTTTAGTTATGGCTGTAATTGTCATAATCGTAGTCAGAATCAGAATGATAATTGCCGGTATCTTCCAGAAAAATGCCTTATATCTTGGCAGCTTTGCATATTTTAACCTGAGATAGTCACGCTCTTTGTCATCGCACTCTTTTATATAAATCCTTCCCAGCTGGCTAAAGGCATAAAAGTATTTCCGATAGAATCCATAGCTTTTTACCGGAGCATCAGCTTCCGGCAGAGAATCGCAGACCTTCATCCTGCATATCCGCACAATATATGCTGTCAGATAAAGCAGGAATGTAACTGCACAGACAACTAAGAGACTTCCCCTTTTCTTTACATTTCCAAGCATACAGAATCTGTATAAAACCACACAGAAAAATAAATAGAACGCCACAAATACCGGGCTGCACAGCATTTTTACAAATATGATTTTTCTGGCAGCCCTACTGTAAGACGACCTGACCGGTGTAGCTCCAGCTTTTTCCTCCATCTGTTGACTCATAACACGCCTTCTCTCCTTCATCCCTTGCGCTGCCTTCTTTTCCGACATACACAATATATTTTTCTCCATCCCATATCGGAGCATATGCCTGACAGAAATCCTCCTGCTCCTTTGTGAGCACTATACTTTCCCAAGTATATCCACCGTTTTCAGTCCTTAATAGTTCCGGAGCCTGATTGTCAAATGAATGCAATGCCATATATCCTTCCTTTTCATTGATAAAGGCAAAATCATAGACCATATCATGCATGCTTCCCACATCATCCATTTCAATCTGCCTCCAGCTCTGCCCTGCGTCAGAGGTATAATAGAGGACGGAATAAACCTGCATCATTGCCTTATCTGCGGTGGCTAACATATAGCCTTCATTTTCGTTTTCCGGAAATGAAATCATAGCGTCCCATAAGCCTTCTGACTCGGCAAGTGCATCTGCCAGTTCCTTCTGACCGCTCAAATCCATCTCTCCTGTCTCTGCCCCTGATAAAAGCTTTGGAAACTGGCTCTCGTAATCTATATCATATTTTTCCTTATAGGCGTCAAATGTCTTGTACAGGTCTGCATATCCAATGACTTCAAAAAGGTATGGCTCCTCCATTTTTACCTGCACTGCGGTAGCATAATACAGATAGTTTTCTTCCCCATCTATTGTAAATCCATAGCCATCCTTATAGCTTTGCGATGACGCTATATCACTGTAATAGACCCTCCACATAATTCCCCATACTGAGTTGTCTATATCTCCTGCCAGACGCTTCTCATATACAATCTCGCAATTTGACTGATATGGCGATGCCTCGTACAATTCCATGTCAAATCCGGTTGGATTTTCCCAGTAATAATATAATCTCTGCAGGGCAGTCTCCGCTGCCACCTTAAACACACCAGGTCTTTTAATTTTTATCTGCCATGGATTTTCTGCCTGCACTGAAATCTGGCTTAACTCCTTTTGAGGGTACAGTTCATCAATAGCATTTATCGAAGCCGCATCTTCTGTGTAGTCAGACTTCAAATCCACGGACAGCATTGAAGCTATTGCCTCCTCATTGTAAATGTCTGGCGGTGTGACGCCATCGTATTCATTTACAGGACCTGTGGTTTCCTTATAGTCTGTCACCAGCTTTCTGCCCAGAAGCCCGCCTGTGCAGATGACCTCCAAGGCAAGAACTATAATCGCGCATTTGGCAAATATATCCCACTTCCTGTTTTCGTTTACTACCGCATCAATTCTGTGCTTTAAAATCCTCTTACTGCTGTTCCAATAGGCATTGTAGCTGTCTGCCTTCCGGTTCATATTCCTTACAGAATCAATCAGGAACTGTCCGTATGCCAGACGCTCCTCCCTGCTTTTGCCCTTCACAACGGCTTCATCGCAGGATATCTCTATGTCCTGATAGCTCACATAGCGGATAAGATAGGCTATCGGATTGAACCATAAGATGCAGTTGGCTATAAGCATTGCCAGCTTGTAGCGGGTATCACCTCTTTTCACATGAAAACACTCATGGAGCAGAATAAGCCTGAGATTCGCCTGTCCCTTGCAGCTTGCCGGAAGAATCACTGCGGGCTTAGCCACACCCATGACAAAGGGATTTACAGCATCAGAGCTTTCATATATCCGCAGCTTTTCAGCCGAGTTTCCACTTTGAGCCTTGGCTTCCTCAAAAATCTCATTGGTTTTCTCATCCTCAAGCATCCTGATTGTACTTACGCATTTTCTCACAAAGCCCCTGTAGCTTAGATAGTGAAAAACTGCCATAAACACAAAACCAGCAATTAAAATAGCTGACAGTATTTTGTGTCCCCGCACGTACAGCATTTCAAGCACTGCCAGATGAAGGACAACTAATTCTGTCATTATAATCATCCAAATAATCTTCTTTAATCTACCGCTCATTTTTCATCCCTCTTTTGGTGTAGATACTCTTCCAGACTCTGCAAATCCTCTTCCGAAATATTATCTCCGTCATATAAAGCTGCCACGAAATTCTTTAAGGAATTGTTGTAGAGCTTTTTGAGGACGTTTCTGCTCTCTGCTTTGGTATATGTCTGCTTATCAATTAAGGCTGTATATATATTACTCTTTCCATTCTTTGTAACCTCGATAAAGCCCTTCTCCTGTAGTCTGGAAAGGAAGGACAGGATTGTGGTCGGCGACAGCTTCCTGTCTGCATCCATTCTCTCCTCGATTTCAATTCTGGTTATCGGGCGGTCGAATTCCCATATTATTAGCATGATTTCTAGTTCTGAATCTGGTAGTCGCTTCATGATTTTATTATTCCTTTCGTTTTATTATGCACGAACAAGTCATAGCAAGCCTTGTTCAAATTAGCATATATTCTGTATGAATCATATTCTACAAATGTAGAATACAATTTCATTCTACATTTGCCGAAAGTATTTTGTCAATATAAAATTTCCATTTATGTCATGTTCTTTTTTATTCAATATGGTATATTGTATTTATCTATACAATCCAAGGAGCAGCCCTATGACCAATTTCAAATCCCGTATACTACAAGCTTTGACCATAATAATTATCATACTGCTCGCTTCTCTCTACCTCCGTCCACATATGGACTGGAAGCTGGATATAGCTGAAAATGGAGATAATTGTTATCTCACCACCCTTGACAACATCACTTACATTTTTCCAGAAAAGGATTTTAATAAAAAACAGGCTTCAAACTATGTCTCTTCCATTTAAGCTATGCAGAGCAGGGTGCCTTAGCCAAATACCTGATAGAAACAAAGTCTTTTGACTATTTCGTAGAAATGACACAGACCCAATACAACTACGAAGCCTATTTAGGCGAGTCCCTAAATGGGCTATACTCAAAAACGCAAGAATGGCTGACAACGAAAACCCAAACTTCCCGTTAGAAACGTAAAAAAACCAGATAGCATACAGTTGTTTCTCAGAAAACAATATGAACTGCCATGGGGTTCCATTAACTCTGGAAACGGAAACAGCTATACAAATCTGTCCAGCCTATCCGCGATTAAATTCCATGGCTGACTTCATATTTTTTCTGAGAAATACACTGTATGTTATCTGGTCTTCACAACCTCCAAACGGGAAGTTTGCGATACTTTTTTAGTACCAGTGTTTTTTA
>URLU01000122.1 GCA_900548765.1 uncultured Lachnobacterium sp. | reverse complement strand
ACTTCCGGGGGTAGAGGTTACGACAGCGATGGGACATGCAAACCTGTTTGGACTGAGAGAGAGACCGGATTTTATAAATGAGGTTTTGGAGCAGGGCGGTAATGACAAAGTACTGCCTGAATTGTGGAAGTCCATAACAGAATGGTGCAGAAAAAATGAGGTGCTGTTCAGTATAAATCATCCATTTTTGTATGAATGGAAATGGCTCTATAATGAGCTGTTACTGGATGATGTATCATGCCTTGAGATAATAAATGACCCTACATATGAGTCAGTTGAAATTGCACATGCACATGAGGCGAATGAGCTGGCTGTGCGTATGGCGGATTTGCTATGGGCTGATGGTTATCAGATATGCGCGGTAGGTGGAAGTGATTCTCATAACAGGATAGATGAATTTTACGAAGGTGCAACAGAACCATCCATAGCAGGAGACCCGGCAACTTGGCTTTTCATGGAGAATTTGAGTGCCCGGAATGTATATGGAGCACTTAGAAACTGTCATGCCTGTATCACCAGATATATAGATGAATTTGAAATAGAGTTGTTTGCAGATGAGGAGGAAATATATCCTGGCAGTGAAATTAACAGGGACGCAAATATTATAAGCTGGAAAATCTCAATAAAGGCAAAGCCCTATAAACCGACACTTTTTTTAATGATTGATGGAGAAAAAACTGAGCTTTTGATAAAAAGCATGGATGATGTACATTATGAGGGCAGTGGGGTGATAAGCCTTCCAAATGAAAAATACTATTGGTTGAGATTTGGGGCGGCAGGAGAAAATGGTGAGTTTATGATGTATACAAATCCAATTTTCAAAGGAACAAAGAAACATTCTTTGCATACCTTTGGAGACGTAAAGGAGATACTTGGAGTATGAAAGTGTCAGGTATAATTTTTGATAAGGATGGAACCATGATTGATTTTGATAAGGTATGGCTGCCTGCGGCAAGGACTGTAATATGCCGTATAATGAAGCACTATAAAATACCTTGTATGGTTGAAAATGAAAAGAAAATATTAGAGGCTATAGGGATAGTGGATAATCATGTGGATGCCAAAAGCTCATTTGCTTACAAGACATATCCGGAGATTGCAGCAGATATAATTGCAGTATTTGAGTCAATAGATGGGGCTGAATGTATTGATGGAATAGAAAAAGAAGAATTAACAGACAGGCTTATCTCATATTTTGCAGAGGCGATATTGGATGATGAAAAAGAAATAGAAAGTACGGCGGATTTAGAGACTGTGATGGAGGCATTACATACAAAGGGGATAAAAATTGGAATTGCTACTACAGACGAATATCACGCAGCAGTCAGATGTCTTGAGAGACTGGAAATCCTAAAATACTTTACTTTTTTTGCGATGGATAAGATGCCTATACCCATGCCTGTAAAGCCGAGTGGAAGAATAATTAAACAGGCGGCAGATTATTGGGAGATAAACACTGATGAGATATTGGTGGTTGGGGATTCGATAAATGATATGAAATTTGCCCATAATGGCGGGGCTAAGGCAGTCGGCGTATTAAGTGGAGTTTCACAAAAAATGGATTTATTACCGGAGGCAGATTATATCATAGCTTCTGTTGATGAACTTCAAGAATTGATTTACAGATTAGAACAGGAAAAGTAGGTGACAAAATGGGATATGTATTATTAGGAGTAGCAATTTTATCTGAGATTATCGCTACAAGTTATCTGAAACAGACGGAGGGATTCACAAAACTTGTTCCGTCAATTATCTGTATTATCGCATATGCCATATGTCATTTTTCATTTGCCAGAAGCCTGCTTCGCATAAATCTGAGCATAGGCTACGCAATCTGGTGTGGAATCGGTCTGGTTGCCACTACACTGGTTTCTATTATTATGTATAAGGAAAAGATTTCTCTTGCAGGAGGAATTGGACTGATTTTTATTATAATAGGCTGTGTGCTGGTAAATGGCTTCGGAGGAAAATAGGGAAATAGGAGAATCACTTATATTGATTGACTGTATCTATGCTGATTGGTACAATATGATTATATACTTATTGGGCGAAATACATAAGAATGAGCAGAGGGCTCAGGAATACAGAATGGATAGAATAGTCAAAAAAGGGGATAAAAAAGTAAAACTTCTGCTGTTAATATGCAACGCAATGATTATAGCGGTGATGTTAGCAGCCACTATTTTTTATTCGGGACAGATAAATACAAATCAAAAAGAGACAAAGACTGAGGCTTTTATCAGGACAGTTGAGTCTTTGAAACAGGTATCGACCAACTATCTGAACGGAGAGCGTGGTTATGCCAAGAACTGGGCTCATTATATTTCAGAGGAGGGCATGACTCTGGAGGAGGCATTGAAATTTCTCAGGGATATCAATACTAACTCAGAACGTTTTGCCCACATCATTGATATGGACACCTTCGAGGCATACTCTTCCTATTATCCGGAAGGGGAGGAAGAGATAGACACCTATGTCAGATACAAGGATTCAATAATTGCATCTGAAAAAAGCTTTAAATCTACTATGGAGAATATATTCAATGGAACAGGCGATGAGTTTGCAGTTCTGGGAAAATATTATCTGGATGAGATAGGGGCGACGGGAGTAGGCATTGGCTGCAGGGTGACACTGAAGACTGATGATGGCACCAAGGATTACCTGATACTTAGGATTGTCCCTACAGAGACAATTAAGGAGACATGGGTATTCCCGGTGGAGTACACATCTGCGGAGGTTGGCATCATAACCAGAGATGGGGACTATGTTATCCAGTCACCTTCCATGAAATCCATAAGCTTCGTAGAATACATCCGTGGATATAATTATCAGGACGATTCTGATAAAATAGATGACATCATAAATCAGTTACAGACTACAGATAGTGGAATACTGACCCAGAAAAATTTCGAGGGCACCGACTGTATCTGGTATTATTCATCCTTTGGAGAGGATTCTTCTCTGGATATACTGGGAGTGGTGGATGCAGACCAGCTTAATCCGGCAAGTGATGCCTGGAATATAGTATTTTTAATATGTGGCACCCTCCTGCTTTTGCTTATAATAGATGGCATCTACTTAATGCGTATGAATTACAGGCTGCGTGAAGCAGCAAGGATTTCCGAGCAGGCAAGCAAGGCAAAGACCCAGTTTCTGTCTGCTATGTCACATGATATCAGAACTCCGCTCAATGCAGTGCTGGGCATGATGGAAATTGCACGCAAGAATGCCTCAGATTCAGAGTATGTGGAGGAATGTATGCATAAGGGGCTGCACTCAGGCAGGCAGTTACTGACTCTTATAAATGATGTGCTGGATATTTCCAGAATAGAGAGTGGCAAGCTGTCCATTAATCCAGAAAAGTTATCCCTTGACGAGCTGCTGCACGATTTGATGGAGATTCTGGAGCCCGCTATACTTAATAAGGGAATCCTGTTAAAGAGTGAGTGCAGCAATCTGCCTCACAGATACATCTATGCAGACAGGATGAGATTAAACCAGATATATATGAATATTCTGTCAAATGCTGTGAAGTACACAGATGCAGGGGGCAGCATAGAGCTTCGTGTATATGAGGAGGATATTCCGGACAAGGCGGAGACTACCAGGCTTGTATTTTATGTAAAAGACACTGGAATCGGAATGACAGAAGCGTTTCAGAAGAACATGTACAATACATTTTCAAGAGAGGTTAAGACCCAGGTTAACAGCACCCAGGGCACCGGACTTGGTCTTGCCATTGTAAAGCAGATGGTAGAGCTGATGGATGGTACAATTGAGTGCGAGAGTGAACCGGGAAAGGGCACAGCATTTACTGTGACTATTGATTTACCGATTATGGAAGCGGACAGGGAGAGTGAGTCCGGAGCTGAGGAAGCTGGCATGGTGCAGGATATGCATCTGCTGGTGGCTGAGGACAATGAGCTCAACTGGGAGATAATAAGTGAGCTTTTGGAAGAGCAGGGTGTCACCTGCGATCATGCGGAAAATGGTAAGGTATGCCTTGAAATGCTAAAAAATGCGCAGGTCGGCACCTACGACGCTGTACTGATGGATGTACATATGCCGGTGATGGATGGACGTAAGGCTGCGGAAGCGATTCGATCAATGAATGACGAGGAACTGAAATCTATCCCTATAATTGCAATGACTGCAGATGCCTTTGCAGAGGATGTCCAGAAATGTCTTAAGAGCGGCATGAATGCGCATATTGCAAAGCCGATAGATATAGGCAAGCTGGTTACATATCTTAAAAAGATACGTGACGGAGAGCATGAACTAACTAAACAGTAAAAGCAGGGATAAATAACCCATCGACAAGCTTTGACAATCATTAAAAAGCCTGTCGATGGGAATTTTTTATTTTGAATCCTTTTTACATAAGCTTTACAGACCACTGGTTTTTGTTTTTACATACGGACAGTAATATATAGCCTGTAAACGAAATGAGTTGAAAGAAAAGAGGAAAACCAATTATGAAGAAAAAGATTTTATCGTTACTCGTTGCAGCCAGCATGATGACATTCGGACTTGCAGGATGTGGCAGCACAGACACTGGAAACACAGATGCTTCTTCTGATGCAAATCAGAGTACAGATACTACAACAGATGCAGGCACATCAGATGCTTCTTCAGATTTAAGTGGAGCTATTTCACTTGCTGGAAGTACATCAATGGAAAAGCTTTGTGAAGCATTATCAGAGAGCTTCATGGAGAAATATCCAAACATCTCAGTAACAGTCGAGTACACAGGTTCAGGTGCTGGACTTGAGTCACTTGCAGCAGGAAGTGTTGACATTGGAAATGCGTCAAGACATTTAAAGGAAGAGGAAACTTCAGCAGGAGCTGTAGAAAACGTAGTTGCAATTGATGGAATCGCTGTTATCACAGATAAGGACAATGAGGTTACAGATGTATCAGCAGAGGATCTTGCCAAGATTTACAAGGGCGAGATTACAAACTGGAGCGAGCTTGGCGGACAGGATGAGGCAATCGTAGTAATCGGTAGAGAAGCAGGTTCTGGTACAAGAGATGCATTCGAGGAGCTCCTTGATGTTGCAGATGCTTGTCAGTATGCACAGGAGCTTGACTCAACAGGTGGAGTACTTGCAAAGGTTGCTGCTACCCCTGGTGCAATCGGATATGTATCACTTGATGTAGTGGATGACACAATTCAGACTGTATCACTTGATGGTGTTGCACCAACAGAGGAGAACATTCTCGCAGGAGACTACCTTCTCTCAAGACCATTCGTAATGGCTACTAATGGCGAAATCTCAGAGCAGAATGAGTTAGTTCAGACATGGTTTGACTATGTGAACTCTGAGGATGGAAAGAATGTAATCTCTTCAGTAGGACTTATCATTCCAGAATAAAAGGAGCATATATGAAAGCAAAGGCAGTTATAGAAAAAACAGCACAAATTATTTTCATGGTATGTGCTGCGATAGCTATACTTGCTGTATGCTCAATAACAGTCTACATGATAATGAAAGGAACCCCGGCGTTTAAGGAAGTCGGGGTACTTGACTTATTATTCGGCAGGGTGTGGAAGCCTACAGCAAGTGAACCATCATTTGGTATTTTTTACATAATATTATCTTCAATAGCAGGCACAGCAGGGGCAGTACTGCTGGGAGTCCCTATAGGACTTCTGACAGCAGCATTTCTGTCTGAGCTTGCAGGGAAAAAATTAGGAAACATAGTATCAGGCGCAGTTGAGCTTCTGGCGGCTATTCCATCCGTTATCTATGGTCTTATTGGAATGATGATACTCAATCCTTTTATGTATTCTCTTGAAAAGAAAATATATGCAGGAAGCACTGACCACCAGTTTACAGGAGGAGCAAATCTACTGTCTGCAATCATAGTTCTCGCTGTCATGATTCTGCCAACTGTAATCAGTGTCAGCACAAGTTCATTGAAGGCGGTGACAGACAGCTTGAGAAGTGCCTCCCTGGCACTGGGAGCTACAAAGCTTCAGACGATATTTAAGGTGGTAATTCCAGCAGCCAAGTCTGGAATACTTACAGGAGTAGTGCTTGGTGTGGGAAGAGCCCTTGGTGAAGCCATGGCGATAAACATGGTAGCAGGAGGAGCGGTAAATATTCCATTGCCATTTAACTCAGTCAGAACACTGACAACACAGATTGTAAGTGAGATGGGATATGCGTCAGGTGTTCACAGACAGGTGCTTTTTACAGTAGGGCTTGTACTGTACGTGTTTATCATGATCATTAATCTAATCCTTTTAAAGGTACGAAAAGGAGGCAATGACTAATGGCAAAATCCAGAAAAATAAAAGAAATTATCCTGTATGGACTTATATATCTGTGTGCAGCAGTTTCAGTTATTCTCCTTGTGGGAATCATAGGATATGTACTGTATAAGGGAATCGGTTCAATAAATCCTGAGTTTCTCACAACTGTTACATCTGTACTTCACGGAACTGTGGGTATAGCAGGAAATATAGTAAATACAATATACATAATCCTAATCACCATGATTATTGCCACACCGATAGGCGTGGGCAGTGCTGTTTACCTGAATGAATACGCAAAGCCTGGAAAGCTTGTTACGATTATAGAGTTTGCCACAGAGACTCTGTCAGGTATTCCATCTATCATATTTGGTCTGTTTGGAATGATGTTTTTCGGACAGACACTGGGACTTGGATATTCGCTCCTTACCGGTTCACTTACATTAATACTTATGGTTTTACCTCTTATTACCAGAAATACACAGGAAGCGTTAAAGACAGTTCCGGATTCCTACAGAAATGGTGC
>URLU01000121.1 GCA_900548765.1 uncultured Lachnobacterium sp. | reverse complement strand
ATTTCACTATGCACCGGAATTTAAGCCGGACTTCAATCTGGATTTGCTCAGGGCAAACAACTACATGAAGCATTTTCTTGTGGTAAGCCGTGAAATTTTTATAAAGGCTGTGACGGCAGGAACAGAGCCGGATGTGGACAAGTGCTTTGATTTTGTATTTAAATGTGCAGAAAATGCCAATAGAATAGTTCATATACCAAGGGTTTTGTACAGCTGTGTAAAAGGTGATGATAATGACTGCATTAATGCAGACACCGAAATTAAGGCGATAGTAAACCACCTGAACAGAGCCGGGGTTAAAGCAGAAGTCCGCAGGACTGATTACGAAGGTTACTATCGTATCAGATATACAAATGATGAAAAACCGCTGGTTTCAATCCTTATTCCCAATAAGGATGAGAGAGACAGCCTGGATAAGTGCCTGAAATCAATTGCAGCGGGCACATATGACAACATAGAAATTATAATTATTGAAAACAACAGTACTGAGCCTGAAACCTTTGAATATTATAAGGACCTGCCAGAACGATATGATGGAAAATTCGAAGGCGGGATTAAAGTAGTAAGCTGGGAATCAAATGGTTTATTTAATTATTCGGCCATAAATAACTACGGAAGAGCAAATGCAAAGGGAGAATATCTGGTGTTGCTCAATAATGATATTGAGATAATATCCAGAGACTGGATTGAGGAAATGCTCAGTGTCTGCACCAGAAAAGATGCAGGTATAGTGGGGGCAAAGCTATATTATCCGGACGACACCATCCAGCATGCGGGAATTGTTGCAGCAATTGGTGGACATGCCAGAGGCGTGGCATCAAATATGCTGGTGGGCTTAGACCGCTATGGAGACGGAGGCTATATGCACAAGGCTTCTGTCATGCAGGATTATTCAGCTGTCACAGCGGCCTGCCTGATGATTAAGGCGTCTGTGTATGACCAGATAGATGGTTTTGAGGAAAGGCTTACAGTTGCATTTAATGATGTAGACCTATGCCTTAAGGCGCGAAAAGCTGGATATCTTGTAGTGTATGACCCATATGTGGAAGCTTATCACTACGAATCTAAATCCAGAGGTCAGGAGGATACTGAGGAAAAGGTCAGAAGATTCCAGGACGAGATTGAATATATGAGAAGTAAGTGGAACGACATAATGCGTTATGGAGACCCATATTACAACCCTAATTTATCAAGAATAAAAAATGATTATAGTTTAAACGGAATGGATTAATATGAGAGAAAAAATTATCAGAGGGCTTATCAGTTCTATTATAATTGTATTACTGCTAGGCTTTGAGTATAAGCTGTCATTTAATATAGTACATGATTTCGAAAGCAGAAATACTTCCTATGCAATAGAGGATTTTTACCAGATTAATGATTATGATGTGGATGGAGACAAGCTTGTCCCTACAAGTGCAGACCCGCAATTGATTTTAAATTTTGACGGAAGCATAGTGGACAAGGTAACAGTATTCTTATCAGAAGCACCTACAGATGAGATAAAAGGCCAGTTGTATTTTTTTGAAAAGAAAGGATTCGCAGAGGACGGTTCCATACAGATTAGTCTGGCTGCGAATAAGACTGAGCAGTCCTGGTCCATGGACAAGAGAAATATAGGATTTTTGAGACTTGACATAGATGGAGAGGTAAGTATTGACCATATAGAGGTTGCATCAGAGATTGCACATATGAATATGATCAAGCTTGCAGGATTTGGTCTGGTATGTCTGCTCATAGATTTGCTTGTATGGATTCTTGTATACAGAAAAATATATGCTATATCTAAAAAAGCGGGCGAGTGTTTTAATAGATGTGACAGATTTGTAGAGGGGCTTGGCAGAAGGCTTAAAATTAATATAAGTGTGTTTTTTGCTGTGTCTGCAATGGTGCTTGGGGTAGTTTATTCCTATATTATTCCGATGGGCATGGTGCCGGATGAACCGATACATGTTGCATATATGTCTGATGCATTTGGTGTTACTGGTATATCAGAGCAATATTATGATTTGCTGTATCAGGGACATCTTTTAGATGAGGTGAGAGACCAGAAGTCAGATGTAGACAAAGCTTTGTACTCTGACATTTCAAAAGTTAAGTTTGACAAAGAACTTGTTAGTTTTACTTTCAATATAAAAAAAGAAATCATCAGATATGTTCCATGTGGAATAGGCTTTTGGCTTGGTTATCTTTTGAACCTGCCCATTATCTGGTGTACGCAGCTTGGCGAAATATTTTCATTATTGTTTTTTGTGATCATAGGTTATATAACACTTAGATTAATGCCTGTATACAAGGAAGCAATGTGTGCAATCATGCTTATTCCGATGAACCTGCAGCAGTGTGCATCCCTCAATTATGATTCGGTGCTTCTGCCGTTATGCTACTTGTTTGTGGCATATATGCTGCACCTTAAGTATGAGAAGGACAAGCTGGATGTAAAGTCATATGTCAATATTTTTATTTTGCTTGTGCTTATTGCTTTGATAAAGATACCGTATATTTTACTGGCTGGAATATATCTGGCAATACCAGACAGCAAGAAACCATACAGTCTGAGTAAAAAGGCAAAGCTTATTATTGTAATTGTGGTTTTGTGTCTTGGAATAGCAGGTATGTATGTACTCAGAAATGTCAACTTAGTATATGTAATACTTGGTTCTATCCTACAATGGAAGGACACACTTAGAATATTGAAATCTACAATTGGTAGTCTTGGTTGGTATTACATGCAGTCTATGATAGGAGATTTTGGCTGGCTTGATTGTGTAGTACCAGATTGGTTTATATTTTTTTCACTATTATCAATTTTGGCTTTTGCTCAGATTAAGCAGAAGGAAAATGCAGTTGTCAGGGTATGGGACAGAGTACTGTACATTTTGCTAAGCTGTGCTATATTTGTATTAGTTGTGATTGGAATATTACAATGGTATATGAATCTGATGGGTATTGATAATTCCACCCTGGAACTGTTCAGACAGGGATTGTCGCAGGTGTCTGTTGTGGCTGGTATACAGGGCAGATACTGGCTACCAATATTACCTTGCTGTATACTTGCATTAGCGAATGTAATTCCAAACAAGCAAAACAAACTGGTAATCTGGCAGGGCGTATATTATATAGTCATTGCCGTAGTGCCAATTTATGAATTAGCTTATAGATATTGGATATAAGCCTAGAGGAAAAAATATGAAGAAACTAATTATTATACCGGCATATAACGAGAGTGCCAATATTGAAAAAACTGTAAGAGATATTGAAGAAAATGCAAAGGGCTTTGATTATGTCATAATCAATGACTGCTCTACAGACAATACCAGAGAAATCTGCGAAGCAAAGGGATTTAATATAGTAAATCTTCCGATTAATCTGGGAATCGGAGGAGCTGTACAGACCGGCTACCAGTATGCAGTGCGGTATGGTTATGAGCTGGCGGTTCAGGTTGATGGTGACGGACAGCATGATCCACAGTTTTTAAAGCAGATGGCTGATTACATGGAAAATCATGATGTGGATATGGTAATAGGCTCCAGATTTATTGAAAAAGAAGGCTTTCAGTCGTCTTTTATGAGAAGGGTCGGGATTACCTATTTCACAGTACTTATCAAGCTGTGTACCGGAAAGAAAATTACAGACCCCACCTCCGGGCTCCGAATGGCAGGACGCAGAGTAATCAGGATGTTTGCGGACAGCTACCCAAAGGATTACCCAGAACCTGAAAGCGTTGTGTCAGCACTTAGAAAGGGCTGTGTGGTGCAGGAAATTCCTGTTGTGATGAGAGCACGTCAGGGTGGCGAGTCCTCAATCACAATGAAGAAATCTGTCTACTATATGATTAAGGTTACAATCGCTATACTGATGGAAGTCATGAGAGGAGGTAAGCGCGTATGATGTCTGTGAGACTTAAGATTATAATGGTAGTTCTGTTGGTTCTTGCAATGGCTATAATTGTAAATCTCATTAGAAAAAGAAAATTAGAGCTTAAATATGCGCTTGTCTGGATGCTGCTTATAGTAGGTCTGGCTTTACTGGTGCTTATCCCAGGGCTTTTAGAGGGGCTTGCAGCCTTACTTGGCATATACAGTGTAATGAATCTGGTTTTCTTTGTGGGATTTGTTTTTTCACTGCTTCTGATTTTCAGTCTTACCATGTCGCTTTCGAGAAATTCGGAGCGTGTCAGAAAGATAGCGCAGAAAATTGCCCTAAATGAATATGCGATTACACATGCTGATAAGCAGGCAGATAGTGCAGATATAAAGGAATGAAATAATTATGGCAGAAGTTGCAGTTATTATGGCGGCATATAATGGAGAAAAGTTTATAGCTGAGCAGATTGATTCTATACTTGATAACTCATTTACAGATATAGAGTTACATATTTGTGATGATGGCTCTACAGACCGGACTGAGCAGATTGCGTCGGTCTATGTGGATAAGTATCCGGATAAAATTCATTATCATAAGAATGAAAAAAATCTGGGAGTTATCCGTAATTTCCTATATGGATTGAGATATGCTGATTGTCCGTATTATATGTTTTCGGATCAGGATGATGTGTGGGAGAAGGATAAGATACTTCACACATTAGATAAAATGAAATCAGAGGAAAACAGCCATATGGCTGCAGAAGGCAGAGAAATACCGATTGCAGTCTTTGGGGATGCTTACATGGTAGATGGCGAGCTTAGGTCAATGAACAGTACATTTCAGAAGCTGTCAAACCTGACCCCGGCAGACACCGGCCTGCCACATGTGCTGGTTGAAAATGCAGTGATTGGCTGTACACTTATGATTAACAGATGCCTTAGTAACAAACTCCGGACAGTTCCGGAGCAGGTCAGGATGCATGACCACTGGATTGCTATTATGGCTGCAGCTCTTGGCAGGCTGGTTTATCTGGATGAACCCTTGCTCAAATACAGACAGCACGGCAATAATACCCTGGGAGGGGCATCGGATATCTCCTATGCCACTTCAAATCTTGGCAGGATTAAAAAGATAAAGGCTGGTGTCTGGGATTCATACTATCAGGCAGGCGCATTTCTTGACTGTTTCTGGGATGAACTGACAGAGGAGCAGAAGAGTGTGCTGTCATATTTTGCAGATACTCCAAACCATAACTGGTTTGTGAGAAAATACCGCATACTGCATGGCGGCTTTTATAAGACAGGCTTTATAAAAAATACCGCACTTTTGTTGTTGGCATAAAATCAAAATAAAACAGAGATAAACATATGAAAATAAGCGTATTAGTATTATCATACAATTCAGATATAGATAAGCTGTATCTGACATTGAAATCAATAATAAAACAGAAAATCGATGATTTCGAGATAGTAGTTTCGGACGATGGCTCAAAGGACAACCATGAGCAGGAATTAGCAGAATATTTTAAGCAGAATGACTTTTCTAATTACAAGCTTGTGATGAACGAGCAGAATAGAGGAACTGTTCAGAATATCCTTTCAGGACTCAAGGCTTGTGAGGGAGAATATGTAAAGCCAATCAGCAGCGGAGACTGTCTGTATGCAGAGGACACACTGACAAGGCTTTATGACTTTATGAAAGCGGACAGCCTGGACTACTGCCATGGACTGATACGGGGCTATCAGCAGCTGGATGATGGAAAAATCCAATATGTGCCATATTCACATCCTTTTGATATAGAAGCATATCGAAAGAGAGATATGGACAGAATTACAAAAAACCTTGTCCTGTACAGTGACAACACCTGTGGAGCCGGTATCTGCTATGAGAAGAAATTTTTTATTCATTATATGAACTTTATCTCAGAAGTGGTAAAATACGAGGAAGACATTTTTCAGGTGGTTGCAGCAGTGGAAAATAAAAAAACTGCACTGTTTGATGACTATGTCATCTGGTATGAGATTGGACTTGGAGTTTCCACCAACAAGAAATCAAAAATCTATGATTTGCTGGCGAAGGATGTGGACGGACTATATAGGAAGTTATATGAGTGGCATCCGGAGAATAAGTATGTCAAAAAGAGATACAGTTTATTGCCTTTGTATAATATAAAGAACCTGTATGTGAGGACAATACTTCGTTTCTTTGTAAACCCAGATTCAATACGTTACCTGTTAAGCTCCTACTATCAGAGATTTGCAAAGAAGCATGAAAAGAAAAACCCATCGCCGGGTTTTCTGGATGATGAGTCATTTATAAAATAATAGATGGGGTATATATATGAATATACTGATGATTGTGTCCTGGTATACACCAATGGGACGGGAAAAATTAGAAGCGGGAGTATTCCACTATGAGCAGTCCATGGACCTGATTAAAAAGGGCTGCAATGTGGCAATTTACTTTCCTTTTGATGATAAAATCAATGAGGCAGAGACCTGTAAGGAAGAGTGGGGAATACTCACCTACAGAAGCTGCTACAAGCCGGGAAAGGTGCTTGCTGCACAGAAACAGATTAAGAAGACCTTTGCCAGAATAGTTAAGGAATTTAAGCCGGATATAATACACGCACATTGTGGTGGCGCGGCCGGATTTTATTCAGTACCGGTTTCAAAAAAATACAGTATTCCTATGATAGTGACTGAACATTCACCACTTGAACTCACTAAGGTGGATCATTTCGGAGTGTCCTACCTTATGACAAAGCGGGCATATGGACACAGCAAAATGAATGTATGTGTATCAAAGGATTCCATGAACAAGCTGTCAAAGGTCTACCCAAAGTATCCCTTTGATGTGATATACAATGGAATTATCCTGCCAAAGTATAATGATACCCACATTCATTACCGGGATGGATATGTAAATATAGCAATTGTTGCAATCCTTTATG
>URLU01000120.1 GCA_900548765.1 uncultured Lachnobacterium sp. | reverse complement strand
TTCTATATTGTACACACTACTATCAATACTTGGCGCAACAGAAAGATCAAAATTCGACTGCAATGATGTTATTGAACTTCTGACTGCTGTAATACAGCCTGTTGCAGTTTCCTTTAAGGTGTTAAGCTTCTCCTCTGTCATATCTGTATTTGTTTCAAAACCATTTATGACATTCTGCAGTTCTTCATATTGGGTCCGCACCGCACTTGTATCCACACCAAGCGCATCCAGTGAATCCAATGTACCATAAACTATATTACTCAGCTGTTCAAACCCCTTGAGCTGATCAGCAAAGCTGGTATCTATTGTAAAGTTCTGTATTGTCTGCTCAACAGTGGCAAGCTGGTTATTTATATTTGTCAGGCTGGTGTCTATCATGCTCTTTATCGCCTGGGTTGTCTGTGCCCCGGACAATACAGACTGCTGCATTGACGAAACTGTTCCCTGGCTTCCTTCTATCAAGCCCTCTACGCTTGGCAGCATCCCCTGACTTGTATCCACAAGGTCTGCTGCAGAGCTTGTCAGCAATGACAGTGTATTTAACAGGTTTGCATAAGTTCCAAGATTTTTCTCAATATCCTCAAGCTTGGTAACCGCACCATCTGCTATATTTTCACTACTTCCTGCAATTAATTCTCCCGCTGATGATGCTGATTCTGTCAGGGTACTTAATATTGATGTATTCACCTGATCCTGAACTGCTGTCTTCACCTTTGAGGTAATCTTTGTTGCGATAGCATTTTTCTTGCTGTTCTCATAATAAGCTATAGTCGGATGCTTATCCGGGTCTCCGTTTAGGAAGCTTAACATATCCTGGGTAAAATCCTCCGGGATAATAAAAGCCGCATAATAATCACCATTATACACACCCTGCATAGCTTCCATCTCAGTATCAGTAAAGACCCAGCCGATTGTCTTATTGGCTTCTAGTCCTGACTTTACCGTATCACCCACATTCACGCTGAGACTTCCCATTGTGACACCCTCATCGCAGGAATAAACAGCAATATGCATCTGCGATGTAGCAGCCTCACCATACACATCCCAGTTTGACATAATATTAAACCAGGCATACAGAGCCGGAATAATTGTTAATCCCATAATAATAACTATGGCTACTACATTACTTGACAGTCTCTTTACATCCGACAAGAACACTCGAAATATATTAATCATCTGAGTTCCTCCTCTTGTCTAATATTTCACTGGCAGCCTTCTTTGCCTGTGATTTTTTCTCGCTTACCAATTCCTTAACAGCTGTCTTTTTTTCAATCACAGATTCGGCAGCCGCAGCTATATGCTCGTCCACCTTTTCCTGTGCAGCGGCAAGCTGTTCTTCTACCATTTCCACATTTTCAGTTGGAAGCAGTCCGTCAAACTCTATCTCATTTTTTCCGCCAATTTCCCTCATTTTCTTTTGCAGTTCATAATCTGTAAACTCTATCCAGATAAGGTATGCAGCTATTCCGAATAGGCTTGCTATCCACAGGGTAAGAAAAACAATTTTATTACTTCCTGTCATAAAAAGCATTGTCAGAAATACCAGTGGAATTATCCAGATGCATTTTATGCCGATTTTTATTCTTTTTTGATTTTTCTCATGTATTGCATTCTCATAGTTCATGAGCTTGTCATACATCTCATGAAATTTCTTATCGTCACTCATGCCTGCCTCCTATAACATCTCTGTGTCTTCCATTCTTTCCTCAATAAACTCATTGAGCTTCATGAATGGGATTCTGATTACAAGTCCAATCACAAGGGCTGCCACTCCAAATATTGCAAGCTCCAGCATACATACCAGATAGGTGTTTTCATACATTCCACCTATGCATTCTCTCATGGCATTTATTACGTATGGGAATGGGAAGAATATGTACATACCCCTGAAGTACGATGGCAGTGCCTCGATTGGATACGTTCCTCCACTTCCTGCAATCTGGATAACCATTACAACTACCGCAAGAGCCTTACCTATGTCTCCAAAAGCTATTGTCAGAGAATAAATCAGCAGAGAGAACACAAGGCTGGCAAAAGCTGCTGCTCCATAGAATTTCCATGGATGCAGGCACTGGATTTTAAGAAGCACCAAATCTCCCCACACAATTATTGCAGTCTGTATCTGCGAGAGCAGCAGAAATGTAAAATATCTTCCAAAATATAGTTCAGAAGGTTTCACATTTACAAGTCCGCTTCTGTCAGCATGAACCTTTACTATGGATACAAGTATTGTCATTCCTACCCATATAGCAAGAGTTGTGTAAAATGGTGCAACACCTGAGCCATAATTTGCTATTTCATATACGTAGTTTTCTGATACCTTAACAGGCTCTGCAAAAAACTCGCCAAGTGATTCCGGATTGCCTGACAATAGGTTCATAATTACATCAAGCTGTTCATTCGCATCAGCCTCTTTTATTGAATTAATTGCATCTTCAACTTTAACCCTTGCAGAAGTCAGTACTTCCTGAAGGTCAGCCAGACTCATATTCAAAACATCAAGAGTGTCACTCACACCCACGAACACATCCCCCATTGTACCTGTTGTGTCAGAAACATTGCCCAGCATAGTCTCTACAGATGTCAAAACCTCTTTCATTCTGTCAATAAGCCCTGTCACTTGTGGTACAACCTGATTATTATACAAATTTTTAATATCTGATACATTCTGGGCATATGTATTAAGTGCAGTCTGGGCAGACGAAACAGCTGCCTCTGCTGCCCCAGACAGGTCAACTGTACCTGCTGCTGCCTCTATGCCTGCAGCTATATTTTTCATTGTATCAATAGTGTTCTGTAGATTTGAATCTCCTGCTCCCTGAATTGGCTGATATAAATTTTCTAATTCATTAGCAAGTTCTCCTGCCTTTTCCCCAATCTGCTTGAGATTCTCCTTTAATATATTTACATCGCTCTGAAGCTGGGCATCAGATATCTGCTGCGAAAGTGTTGTAAGCGTAGTCTCTATATTAGTAAGCTGCGCATTTATGTCAGTACTAAAGCTGTTAAATGATGCCTGTGTAGATGAAAGCTTGTTCTTGCCACTTTCTAATTCCTTCATTCCGCTTAGAATTGCACTCTGTCCTGAAGTCATGGCTTCTGACAGACTGCCGGCAGCACCAGATAAGTCTTTATTTCCATCCATCAAATCTGTAATCATCTGATTGTAATTCACAAGACTTTCATCAACTGCTTCCAGTTTTTCTATAAAAGAACCAACAATATCATCGTCCTGTAAGTCTGCCGAAATAATATTTGTGTTTTCAAAAATACCCTCTACAACTGCTTTTACAAACTGCTGGTTCACACTTCTCTGTACTGATGAAACCGCAGTGTCTGTAATCTTTACTGCGACTGCATTTTTTTTATCATTAACATAATATGTGATTTTAGGGCTCTCTACATTTTCCTTAACTCCATGATACATCCCATATGTAAAGTCAGAATCAATAACGATTGCCGCATAGTATTCACCGGATTTTACTCCCTCAGTGGCATCATCCTCTGAATCCAGAAATACCCAGCCTATTGAATCCTTTTTCTTTAATGCATCAACAACCGAATCCCCCATGTTGAGATTCTCATTGTCATCATTGACCCAGCCCTCATCATTATTTACCACGGCAATCCTTACATTGCCGGTGTTTGAATACGGATCCCAGTTGGCATAGATATTGAACCATGCATACAAGGCTGGCAAAGCACATATACCGACTGCAATAACAAGTGCCAGGAAATTTTTAAGCAGACCTTTTATGTCTCTCCTAAAAATTATTCCTATGTTTTTCATATTACACCTCCAAATGTTATGAAATTCCTATGAGTTCCATAGCTTCCTCTGTCAGTCTGCTCCTATTTTCTTTGAGCAGCAATAATTTATTATACTTATAAAAAGCCTCATTTCCACACTCGGAAATAAATCTGAGACTGTAATATCCTGCTGACAGCTCAGTCAGAAATATTACAAGCTCCTGGCCTTCCCCATACACCTTTACCAAAAATGCAAAGGCGTTGTTGAGATGATTCTGTACCGCTGATATCCCCTCTTTGCGGACAAATTCAATGGTATCAAATCTGTCCTTAACCAGCGAAAAATCCTCTCTGGCATTGCCTGTAGTATCTGTCTTTAAGAAATCCACAAGCTCTGTCATTCTTTTAATAGTCATGCTGGCTGCCTTTATCTCATCCTTGTCAAGCGCATTCAACTCTTTCTGTCTTTCAAAAATCCTGCGCTTTGCCTCAGTGAGTCTGCCAAGTATAGCCACTGCCGCGCCCTTTTCCTGTTTTAGGTCTTCTCTCAGATATTTGAGCTGTTCAAGTAACTGCTTCTGAGATTCCAGCTCATATACATAGGACTTAAATTCCTGTGTCAGGGCATCTGTAAGAAGTCCTATAAAGCTCAGCTTTTCATCAAAAGGAGCGTCCTTTATGCTGTCTGCCTCTACCTCCACAGTTCCATCCAGTATCTCCGGGATTCTGTAAATGTTTCTGTACTTATTATACAGCTCATAATAATTGGCAAAATCATCTGCTATTTCTTCATCCTGTAAATACTGTATGACAAAGTCCTTTGTAACAGGTATTCTGAGCTCCTCATATACCTTCATCACCTGCGAAAGGTCTTCCCAGCCTCTTGCTGTCACAAACCGCTTTCCTTCCACATCGGACACTATATTATAGAAGTTTTTTTTCTTAATTTCAAGATAACTCATGATAGAGCCGTGAATATCTGCCTTGTAAGCATATTCACGCCATGCATTGTAATCCTCTTCTATAAAAATCCTCTTTACACGGTCAAGGGTTACAATATCAAAATCCCTGACGGACTTATTATATTCTGGCGGATTTCCTGCTGTAACAATCACAAAACCATCCGGCACCTTATGGTTTCCAAATTTTTTGTACTGCAAAAATTGCAGCATTGTAGGTGCCAGCGTCTCTGACACGCAGTTGATTTCATCAAGGAATAATATTCCCTCATGAATGCCTGATTTTTCTATCTGCTCATAGACTGAGGCGATTATCTCGCTCATTGTGTATTCTGTTACCGAATACTCCCTGCCGTCATATTCCTTTTGCGATATAAATGGCAGACCTATGGCACTCTGTCTGGTGTGGTGGGTGATGGTGTAGGACACCAGATTAATGCCCAGCTCCTTTGCCACCTGCTCCATTATGGCTGTCTTTCCAATTCCCGGAGGTCCCATGAGCAGAATTGGTCTCTGCCTCTCAATTGCTATCTCATAGCTCCCCATGTCATCCTTTTTCAAATACGCAGTTATGGTGTTTTTCACTTCCTGCTTTGCTTCTTTAATATTCATATGTGCTCCTATAATTATGATAAGTATAGCTTTACTGCCCAATCAGGGACTTTTATCTCTTCTGTTTCGCTGTCTCCGTCAATTACAAAGGCTGTGTCATAGCCTGCTGCCTTGCTTGGAAATGTGCCCTTGCCATCTGTAAAATACATAAGTCCCTTCAGATTTCTGAGCTTCCCTGCGCTAATCATCTCATCCACCTGCTCAAATACCGGTCTAAAGTCTGTGCCATATCCACCCTTTACGCTGAATTGGTCTGCATATTTTTCCATGTCATCCAGCTCGCTTATATGTATGACCTGCTGTATCTGATCGTCACATTCTATTATGTAGATATTCACCTTTTTAAAGAAATTCTCCTGCTGCTTAAGTATGGATGCGGTCTCATTGATAAACTGCTGCACCTGAGTTTTCCTGCAGGAAGCAGAGGTGTCTATGGCTATGACCAGCTCCTCCACCTTCTTAAGCTCTGCATACTCATTTTCCTCAATCAGGGGCATGTTGCCATAGGTATCCAGACCATACATATAGAATCCATAGTCAAAGGAATCCAGGTCTACAGTGATTTCTTCCCTCAGGACTGCAAATTTCCTTAAAAAATCAGTATAACATCTTTTTGTCTTATTTTGTATCTTTAAATACCATTCCAGACTGCCTTTTTCACTCGCAGCCTCATCACCATTCATTTCCAGCTCGCTCTGAACACGCTTTGCGTTCTCGTCCCATTCCTTTTCCTTATCCTGAATGAGCAGCATAGGCGGTGGCATAACATTGTTTTCTTCATTTTTCTTAGGGTTCTCATCCTCCGGCGGTGTCATCCGCTCCCAGAAGCTGTGGTCACACAGGGCAAATTCCTGCCGCAGGGTCTCTTCCTCGTAAGGGTCTCTCTTTTTTAATATAAAATAATGATATATTTTCTCCGCAGTAAGAACCCCTGCTTCTTCCCTAAGCTTTGCATACCACTGCTCCCTCAAATCAGAAGTTACCCTTAGAATAGCGGGATAATCCATGGAATCCACCACAGACTCCACTGCTATGTCGCAGCATAAGTCCCAAAGCTCAGAGTCCTCATGCTCCTTTGCCGCATACATATGCCTGAAAAGGCAGTGCATGAGCATGTGCATATATGTCCTGTTTAATATATCCGGACGTTCAACAAAGATTTGTAATAAATATGTAGGATTAAACCTTATATATGCAGCATCTGTCCCAACAGTTCTGGTAAGCAGGTCCATCTTGTAATCCAGACTGTTTAAGGCACTTCCCATAAAATGCATGGACAGATAAAGCTCTGTTCTTGTCGACTGGAGTATCTTACATCCCATGGCTTCCAGTTCTTCTCTTGTTTTCATTACCAATCCTCCAGCGACAATTCATTTGATGTATTTTGAATAAGCAGGCCGTAGTTCTCATTCTGATAATCCATGAGCATGGCACAGACCTCTGTCATATTTTTGTCAGAAGCTGGCTTTATGGTTTTCTCCACAGCCTCCCTGGTAATAAGCCTGTTTTTGCACATA
>URLU01000119.1 GCA_900548765.1 uncultured Lachnobacterium sp. | reverse complement strand
CTGCACTTTTCTCATTTGCATGGTCAATTTCACCCGAATACAATTTGACGCATCCATCACTCAGCTCCGTCTTGAGTTCCACAAGCACAGTCTCCTCGTCCGTACCATCCATATCCATCTTATTCACAAAGATAAATGTAGGTATATTGTAGTGCCGCAGAAGTCTCCACAGCGTCCTGGTATGCCCCTGTACTCCATCTGTTCCGCTTATAACAAGCAGAGCATAGTCCAGCACCTGCAGGGTACGCTCCATCTCCGCAGAAAAATCCACGTGTCCCGGTGTGTCCAGCAGGGTTATACTTATATCCTCAGTTTCAATCCTCGCCTGCTTGGAAAATATTGTTATTCCTCTCTCCCTCTCCTGGTCGTCATTGTCCAGATATGCATCCTGATGGTCCACCCTGCCCAGATTTCTGATTTGTCCTGTCTTATATAATAAAGCCTCTGAAAGTGTAGTTTTCCCTGCATCTACATGGGCCAAAATTCCAATTACCACTGTATAAACCTCCGTGTATGTGTTGAATTAATTGTAGCATATTTTCTTTCCATGCAATATAATAAAATGGCAGTATGATAACTGCATTTCCATATTCAGGAGGACAAGATGAATAAAAAAGAAGTACTTGAGTTAAAGAAAAGATTTAAAAAGGATCAGGCTACTTTCACCCGCCTGGTAGGCTGCTATGTAGACTGTAATCGTGAAAAAATATGTAAATTCGGAGGCAAATTCCTGACTCTTGAGGAGGAGGAATATTACAAATACTTGGAGATTGCCAACAAGGTCTTATCAGGAACTCTGGGCAACAACCTCTTAAACCTCGCCTTCCCGATTGAGGAGGAGCAGGTGGGCGGACGCCAGCAGATTCTCATGGCTCTACGCGACACAGATCTGGAGGATGAGACTCTCCTCGATACATATTATGATTTAGTAATTGACACTTATGATGAGCCAGGAAATTACCTGATTCTCCTATATCTGGACAGCTATGATGTAATGACCAGAACCAACGACAATATCAACGTAGATGAATCTGAGGAGGTCTACAAATATCTCATGTGCGCAATCTGTCCTGTGTCGCTCTCAAAACCCGGACTGGGTTATCTGGAATCAGAGAAGCGTATCGGACCTCGTATCCGTGACTGGGTTGTGGGCGTGCCGGCAACCGGTTTTCTCTTCCCAGCCTTTAACGACAGAAGCACAGATATTCATTCTACACTTTTCTACACCAGAAATACCAAGGAGCCTCATTCTGAGTTTATGACCAATGGTTTAGGCTGCGGTGTGGAGCGTACAGCTACAGAACAAAAGATGGCTTTTCACTCTATCGTGAGAAATGTCCTGGGTGCAGAGGATGACAGCACAGATGATGTGATGCTTGACATCCAGCAGAACTTAAGCGATATGGCAGATGAATATGCAGAGTGCCATGATACAGAGGAAGACCCATTTATTCTCGACAAGGATGTCATGTCCAAGGTCTTAAACGAGAGCAATGTATCTGAGGAAAAGATAAACCGTATTGAAAAATCCATAGATGAAGCCTTCGGCGAAAAGCTTCCTGTTGCAGAAAATGTAATCGACAGCAAGGCTCTTGTTGCCAATGAGCTTCGGGTAGAAAAGCTTGCACTTGAAGATCAGGTGGGAGAGCTCACCTTACAGCTCAATGAGAAAAATACTGAGCTTGAGGAAAAGACCACCAAGCTTCTGGAGAAGCAGGAAGAGATTGACAATTATGTGGCCGAGACCAGGACTTATGATGTGGTACTCCGTGTGAAGCCTGAGAAGGCTGCGCAGATCAAATCCCAGATTATCAATGGAGAGAAATGCCTTGTCATCCCTATGAAGGAGAACGAGAATGCCACCATCAATGGAGTGAACACATCCGTGTAATATACATAGCTTACAGGGGCAGGCTTAGCATATAGTTTAAACAAATAAATGACGTCAGGGATTGGATGGTCTCTGACGTCTTTTTCTGTCATATAAGCTTCTACATGCCCCTTTTTAGGTGTATGGCTTGCGGAAAGCTGGATACTGCATGGGGCTGAAAGCTTAGAGTAAAGGCTTAGATTTGACTTTACGGCGTGATTTCAGCCCCATGCAGTATCCAGCTTTCCGCATTTCATAATTTTATAAGGGGCATGCCCATAATGAAAAAAGAAAAAGGCGCCAGAGACCATCCAATCCCTGACGCCATTTATTCTCGAAATTACATAAGAAGCCCGCCCCTGCAAGATATGCAGGATACCAAAAGTATGCAATAAAATCTGCTGGTGGCATATTTTACGTATGCGTGGCAACACAGATGCTTCTACCAGCTCAGCACCTCGTAGCCATCCTCAGTGACAAGCACCATGATTTCCCACTGTGCAGATGGAAGTCCATCCTCAGTGTAGACCTCCCAGTCATTGTCAGAATCCACATAGATGTCCACCTTGCCCATATTGACCATAGGCTCGATTGTGAAAATCATTCCCGGAGCCATAACCATATCTGTGCCCCTCTTTGTATTGTAGCTTACCCATGGCTCCTCATGGAACTCAAGCCCAACACCATGTCCGCCGATTTCACGGACAACTGTATATCCGTTCTCGTATGCATGGTCGTGAACAGCCTGACCCATATCGCCGAGGAAGCCCCATGGCTTGACCTCTTTAAGTCCCAGCTCCACACATTCCTTTGTGACATCAACCAGCTTCTTCTTCTCAGGACTTACATTTCCGATACAGAACATCCTTGATGAATCTGAGAAAAATCCATTTAAGATTGTAGAACAGTCTACGTTTATGATATCACCATCCTTTAAGATTACATCCTTTGATGGAAAACCATGGCAGACCTGCTCATTTACAGATGTACACACGCTGTAAGGGTATCCTTCATAGTTAAGTGGTGCCGGAATTCCTCCCATGTCTGTAGTCATTTCATATACGATTTTATCAATCTCTGCTGTACTCATGCCCTCATGAATATTTTTCTCTATGTAGTCAAGCACCGCCACATTTATCTTTGCACTTTCCTTGATTGCAAGTATCTGTTCTGGTGTCTTTATGATGCTGTGTGGTGGAATCTTGTGATGCTCTGCTGCAAGCTTTGCCAATCTGTCATCAAAGCCCGCATGACATGTTTTATATTTTCTTCCGCTTCCACACCAGCATGGATCATTTCTACCTATTTTAACTGACATTTTTCTACCTTCTATTTTTCTTATTTTCTAATATTATTAATGGTCTAAAACCACGTCTCCAAAGTCCACGCGGTCCCATATCTCATCATTTATTTTATATTTATAATTATTCTCAAGAAGCTTCTCATATGCATCCCCGGAAAAATCATAGCTTGCAGTGTCTTCGCCCTGCATCTTGGCATACAATTCCTGATACTTCTGCGCCAGAGCTGCTTTTTCCATGGCAGAACATATATCAGCCTCTGTGACACCCATTTTCTCAAGACCATCATAATCCGCTAAGTCATACAAAAAATCTGTCTCATTATTTTTGATATATTCATAATCTGAATCAGTCAGCTTTACATCCTCTTTCTGTGCCATATCATAAAATATCTGGTCATGTACTGCCATCTGGATGGCGTATTTCTTGGACGCCAGCTTAATGAATTCTCCGTCCACATGGAGATTCCAGTATTTATTGGTATCCTCAGGATTGTAGGTGACAGCCTGCTTCTCTACCTCCATCTCCTCATAAGCTACATAAAAGGCCATATCTCGTAGGGTCAGGCTCTCACCGTCAACTGTCACTGCCAGCTCATCAAGGCTGGATGCATAGTCAAGTGTCTGACTTTTCCGTCCTTTCTGCACCGACATATATCCGGTGATGATTACAAGTATTCCGAGAATAATGGTCAAAATATATTTTTTTGGATTTCTTTCTGCGTCTTGTGCCTTTCTTAAAAATCCCATGCTTCCTCCTGTCTACTGACAGAGCTTTGCAACAACCTGATTGATTACCTTTCCGTCTGCCTTTCCCTTAAGCTCAGGCATAACAGCTTTCATAATCTGCCCCTTGTTCCTGGTTGCGATAACATCTGCAAACTTCTCTGTAAGTATCTTTTCTACTTCTTCCTCTGACATCATGCTTGGTGCATACTCTGCAAAAATTGCATATCTTGCCTTGTACTCCTCCAGCAAATCTGTTCTTGACTCAGGACAGCTGTCAATCTGCTCCTTGACGGTTTTCATTTCCTTGAGGATAACCCTGTTTACCATATCCTCCGGTATGTTATCCCTGCAGCCCTCATCTATTCCGACCTTTTTAACAGCCGATACAAGGGATGATATTGCATCCTTTCTAGGCTTATCCTTTGCCTTCATTGCTGCTATCATGTCTTTTTGTAATTGTTCTAACTGCATTTCATTTTCCTCCTATATATAAAAACATATTATTAGTTTTAACTAACCACATTATATCCAACATAGCATCTTGTTTGCAAGCTATTTTGCTGCTAGTCACACTGTAAGGTGTGAACAATAACACCATCGGAGTGAATTAATGCCACGGCGTAAACCGTGGCAAAATCCTGTGTCTTAAAATATCTCTTAATGATATCTTCTGATACCTGTAATTGTGTGACAGTTTACAGACCTGTTGGCTGTGATTCCAGCTCTGGTTGACTGTGCCTCTACAATACATCCATTTCCAATATAGATTGCTACATGTCCAGGATATATTACCACGTCACCAGCCTGCATATTGTTGTAAGATACTGCCTGTCCGCCGTTTTTAAATGCCTGAGAATATCTCGGACTTGATATTCCAAAATGCGCCAGTATCAGATGTACGAATCCCGAACAGTCACATCCTTCTGTCAGAGAGTTTCCTCCCCACACATATGGGTTTCCCTGAAACTGAAGGGCATAGGCAACTATGTCGCTTCCTGATACGTTTGTCGCCGGTGCAGGATTATAGCTGTCATCCTTCAGATAGTCTACATTAGAGCTGAGTCCTGAGCTTCCTGTACCACCACCCTCATAGGTCTGGCTGTTTGCACCTGCTGCCGCCGCCTCCTGTGCTAAGATAATTGCTGCCTGCGTATCAATGATGTTCTGGTAGTTCTCAGCCTGTGCCTCTGCGGTTGCAATCTGGCTGGAATATGATGCTGCCTCTGACTGCAGGGATGCCAGCTTGCTTTCAAGAGAGGTCTGCTGTGTCTCATACTGGTCCTGCAAAGCCAGCAGATTGTTCATATCCTCATCAAGCTGAGCTGCAAGTGTCTCCACTGCTGTCACAGCGTCCTGATATGCTGTCATCAAATCCCTGTCTGACTGGTACAAATCTGAAACATACTCTATACGATTAAGCATATCTGTTATGCCATCGGCCTCAAGAATTGCTGTCCAGACACTGTCAGATGAACTGTTTTCATACATAAACTGTATACGAAGCTTCATCGACTCATACTGTGCCTCTGCTTCTGCCTGGGCATTTGCCAAATCCACCTGACACTGCTCTATCTCAGCCTGCTTGTTTGTGATGTCAGTCTGGAGCTGCTGCTGGTTGGCAAGTATTGTGTTAAGCTCTGACTGCTTGGCAGATATACTCTGGCTGACCTCAGCCTGTCCATCCTGCAGATTATCTATCTGATTCTGCACGTTTTCAAGAGCTTTCTCTGCTTCTTTTTTCTTCTGCTTTGCGGTCTTTGCCAATACCGTCTCATTCTGGAAAATGTATGTAATAATATTTGAGCCATCTACTACTGGTATTGCTAAAAGGAGCGCAGCAACAGTGAGCGCATTTATCACGCGCTTACATATACGGTTCTTCATAGTTCCTCCTATACACTACTTTTATATACTACGTTCTATTTTTACACAATTCCTCACATTTTTCCACCCTTTTTGACAATCTTCCATTAATTTCTATGCTTTTTCCACTGTTGACACCTTACAGTGTGACCTCAGCAATGACAGCGTAGTTTCCTATACAGCAAAATACGCCTCCTGCAATAAATGCAGAAGACGCATAATTAAAAAATTAATCGATTTCTCCGTAGTTCTCAAGCCAGATTGATATCATTTCTCCATCAGTATCCCAGTCAAACTCAATCCATCCATTAGTTGTGTAGTATGTAAGCTCTGTGCTGTACTCACCATTGTATCTTGTATCAGCCTCACCAAAAACATCCAGTACATCATCAATAGAAGAGTCGTTTGTAATTCCTCTGTACTCAAACTGGATAGGTGCTGATGTATCCTCGAAATCAAGCTTGATTCCACCAATTGTACCATCTATAGCCTTGACATCATCATCTGAGCCGTTGTAAATATCAATGAGTGAACATCCATTCTCATCATCAATATATGCAAACTCTCCACCATTATGACCAGATAAGTCATATGAATCAAGGTCTATATCTATATATGTATCATATCCTGTTGCGGCAACAAAGTCTGTTACTGCCATTGGGACTGAAACTGCCGCCCCATTGATTGTCATATCCTCTACAGAATCAAAATCAAATGTTGAACTTCCATATACATAATCAGATTCTGAATCAGTATCTGATGCATCATCATAGTCAAAATCATAATCGCTGTCGTCACTGTCATCATAATCATAATCGTAATCATAATCATCTGAATAATCATAATCACTGACTGCATTGTAAACTTCCTTGAATATTGCACCAGCAAATACAATTGATACAACAAACATAATTATGCCTAAGATGAGACCTATCCATAAAAATACATTTGAAAGCTTTCTCTTATTCTTGAAATCATCCCATCTGCCTTCCTTGTAGGCCTTATTCTGTAAGCAGGTAAATACAATTGAAAGAATACCAAAAATCTTTGATAAGAAGATTGTAAGCAGAATAGAAAATGTAAGCTTCATTCCAAAGTTGTTTGGAATTG
>URLU01000118.1 GCA_900548765.1 uncultured Lachnobacterium sp. | reverse complement strand
ATGTATACACACAAGAAGATGAAGACAAATGCACAGACTTCACTTGAGGTGCTGACAGAGATTCTTCCTGTTCTTGAGGCACAGGAGGACTATAGCAATGATGCACTTTACGCAGTGCTTTGTGATTATGTAGCCAAAAAGGGCTGTAAGAATGGCTATGTTATGTGGCCAATCAGAACTGCTGTCTCTGGTAAACAGATGACACCAGGTGGAGCAACAGAGCTTATGGAGGTACTTGGCAAAGAGGAATCAATTGCCAGAATCAAGAAGGGTATTGAGTTATTAAATGAAGTTTAACAAATCTCAGGCAAGCGCCATTTCGCATAGAGATGGCGCCATGCTTGTTCTTGCAGGTCCCGGTTCAGGGAAGACCGCAGTTATCACACAGAGAACAAAAACACTTATAACAGAATATGATGTAAATCCCTCAAATATTCTTGTGATTACTTTCACAAAGGCTGCAGCTATGGAGATGAAGGAGAGGTTTTTAAAGCTGACAGGGGAGTCTGTTTCAAAAGTGACTTTTGGCACATTTCATGCGGTTTTCTTTACCATTTTAAAATACGCCTATAATTTCAAGTCCTCAAATATAGTGACAGATGAACAGAAATACAGGTTTATGAGGGAGATTCTGTCTAACTATAATCTGGAATACAATGACGAGAATGAGATTATATCGAATCTTTTTGGCGAGATAAGCACCATTAAAAATGGACAGATTGATTTGGAGCATTTTTACTCTGCCCAGTGCAGCGCAGAAATATTTAGAAAAATCTATAAGGACTATGAGGGCTGTCTTTCGAGGAGCAGGCTTATAGATTTTGATGATATGCTGACCTATACCTATGAGCTGTTTACCCAGAGATCTGATATATTGGGATTCTGGCAGAATAAATATAAGTATATACTGGTTGATGAGTTTCAGGACATTAACCGCATTCAGTATGAGATAATCAGAATGATGGCACAGCCTGAAAATAATCTATTTATCGTGGGGGATGATGACCAGAGCATATACAGGTTCAGAGGCTCGAAGCCTGAAATCATGCTTAATTTTACTAAGGATTATCCGGATGCAAGGCAGGTGCTTTTGGACACAAACTACAGATGTGGCAGATATATAGTAGAGACTTCCAAAAATCTGATATCCTATAATGCTGAGAGGTTTGATAAGGATATAATCCCATCCAAGACGGATGATACCCCGGTGGAGTATATCACCTTTGACAGCAGGAAAGATGAGAATTTATACCTGATTAGGGAGATTGATAAGCTCATAAAGCAGGGAGCTGAGTTTTCAGATATAGCCGTGCTTATGCGTACAAATACCCAGCCCAGACAGCTTATTGAGCAGCTGATGGAGTACAATCTGCCCTTTAAGACCAAGGACAGGATTCCAAATCTCTATGAGCACTGGATAGCAAGGGACATTTTTACATATTTACGAATTGCTGCAGGAGGCAGAAGCCGCAGGGACTTTTACCAGATTATGAACAGACCCAAGAGATACCTGAGCAGAAATTCCCTCTGTGAGGAGACGGTTGCCTTTGATGAATGGATAAAGCTCTATGATGAGCAGCCCTGGATAGCAGAGAGAATCGAGAAGCTTGAGTATGACCTTAAGATGCTGTCCAGAATGAATCCTTATGCTGCAATAAACTACATCAGGAAGGGCGTGGGCTATGATGATTTCCTGATTGAGTATGCTGAGTACAGGAGCATGAACAAGGAAGAACTTTTCGACATCTTAGAGGAAATTCAGTCGGGAGCCAAGGGCTACAAGACCTACGAGGAATGGGATGAGCATATAAAGGCATACACAGAGGAGATAAAGCGTCTTGCAGAGCTTAAGGCAGCTAATCCCAACGCTGTTACCATATCGACTCTCCACAGTGCCAAGGGGCTTGAATATGAGCATGTCTTTATACTGGATGTAAACGAGGGAATTATGCCATATAAAAAGGCAGTTCTGGATAAGGATATAGAGGAGGAACGCAGGCTTTTCTATGTGGGAATGACAAGAGCAAAGACCAGATTAAGCCTTTATTCTGTCAAATCCATCAATGACAAAAACACTGCAATATCAAGGTTTGTAAATGAAACAAAAGTGAGATACGAAAAAAAGGAACCAAAATAGTGGTTCCTTTACATTTCGTCAAACATTTCGTCATCAAGGATTTCATCGAATTTGTCTGCAGCGATTTCGTATTCTTCCTCAGAATCAATATTTTCAATAGATGGAAGTCCCTCTTCATCCTCGAAATATCTGTACAGATATACATCTCCGTCAGCGTTCTCATTGCCCTTGTCATCTAAGGGAATAAGTGCGATATAGTCCTGATTGTCAGCTTCAAAGATAGTGAGTATCCTGCATTCTACTGAACCATCATCCAAATCAAGAGTCACACGGATATTGTCAATTTCTTCCTCTGTAACAGGTGTTACCTTTTCATCCTTAGCCATAAATAACCTCTTTTCATAATGTTTTCTATTTTTTCAGATAGACATATTATATATTATAAAGAGAAATAATTCTATACAAAAACTTTAAAAGCTTGTATAATTATAAATATTGTAGACAGATAAGGTGGTGCAGCATGAGATATATTATAAAAGAAGGCGATTATGCCAGCATGGGGGTTGAAAGAAGTGGAGATGACTATACTTTTACCTTTGAATGTGAAAAAGAGGATAAATGCTGCATTGTTATTACAGATGAAAAGGGGCAGACTACAGACACAATCCATGTCCCGGCAAATTTCTGCTTAGGCTCTCTGCGCTCAGTACAGGTATGTGGAATCAAGTCAGGGAACTTTCTCTATTATTATGAGATAAATGGTCAAAAGCTTGTAGATCCATATGCAAAAGCCATAGCAGGACGTGAAAAATGGAATGACGCTGCCCGCAGGGAAAATGATTATGATGTGAGCGGCTATGTGGAGAATGCAGCTTTCGACTGGTCAGATGATGTGGCCCCGGAGATTCCCAAACAGGATATGATTATGTATAAGCTGCATATCAGAGGTTTTTCCATGGGGAGCGTATCAAACAGGAAGTATGCTGGTACCTTTGAAGCAGTAAAAAGCCGGATAAAGTACTTGAAAAAGCTTGGAATTACATCTCTTGAGCTTATGCCGGTCTATGAATTTGAGGAGATTAATATACCGGTAAAGGGACAGACCCCGGAATATGCAAAGTGGGAAGCAGACAAGGATGATATTATCCTGCCGAAGGAGGAGAATGATGAGCCTTCTAAGATTAACTACTGGGGCTATGGAGCCGGCAATTATTTTGCAGTCAAGGCTTCCTATGCCTATGAGCCCCGCAGGGCAGCCTGTGAGTTTAAGAGCCTTGTAAAGGAGCTGCACAGAAATGGCATGGAGTGTATTCTTGAGATGTATTTTCCAAATGATGCCAATCATAATATGATACTTGATGCCTTGAGGTTCTGGGTCAGGGAGTATCATGTGGATGGATTTCATCTTTTGGGAGACAATCTGCCGGTTACTGCCATTGTACAGGACATTCTTTTAAGCCGTACCAAGCTTTTTTATAATTATTTTGATGAAAATATCGCATCTAATGATAAAAAATATAAGACACTTTTTGTATACAAGGATGAATACCTTTATCCTGCAAGAAAGCTCTTAAACCACATGAATGGCTCAATGCGTGACTTTTTGGATCAGCAGAGGAAGCAGGGCAGCGATTTAGGCTATGTTAATTATATAACAAACAATAATGGTTTCACTCTGGCAGACCTTTTTATGTATAACGACAGGCATAATGAGGCAAATGGTGAGGCAAATGCTGACGGAAACCAGTGGAATTACAGCAATAATTATGGCGAGGAAGGACCAAGCCGCAGAAAATTCATCAGGGAAGTGCGTAATCTCAAGTGGAAAAATGCCCTGATGATGATGTTTCTTGCTCAGGGTGTGCCTCTGCTCTGGTCAGGAGACGAAATCAAAAACTCCCAAAAGGGCAATAACAACGCCTATTGTCAGGACAATATGGTGGGCTGGGTTGACTGGAAAAACGAGAAAAACCATAAGAAAGAGCTTGAGTTTGTGTCAAAGCTCATAGAGTTTAGAAAGAGTCATCCTGTTATATCACAGGGAGAACCCTTTAAGTTTAGTGATTACAAATCCTATGGCTACCCGGACCTGTCCTTCCACGGAGAAAATGCATGGATAACAGGCAGCGGGCTTAACAAGCAGTGCGTTGGGCTTATGTATGCAGGGGATTATTCTCCTGTAAAGAAGAAGGAGGAATATGTCTATATAGGCTACAATTTCTATTCCTACAGAGAGAAGCTTGCACTTCCGGGAATTGGAAAGAAAAAGAAATGGTATCTTGTGGCAGATACTTCTGACAAGAAGGAATCATTTTATGAGGAGCCTTTATTATATGACAATCAGGAATTTTTGACCATGAATCCTCAGGCAATATGTATTTTGGTAGGTAAGTAAGATGAAGGCATGGAAACATTTTTGCACTATAACCAGACACAAAAATCTTGTGCTGGCAGGCTGTTTTAAAATAGGATTATACAAGCAGGGACTGCTCCATGATTTGTCAAAGTATAGTCCTACAGAGTTTCTGGTGGGATGCAGGTATTATCAGGGCTATATGAGTCCGAATAATGCAGAGAGGATGGACAGGGGCTATTCCTCTGCCTGGCTCCACCACAAGGGAAGGAATAAGCACCATCTGGAATACTGGATTGACTATGCTATTCCATCATCTGATGGTGATAATAAAGACCATTCAGGCATGGCAGGCATGAAAATGCCAATTAAGTACGTCTGCGAGATGTTTGTGGACAGGGTATCAGCCTCCAAAAACTATCAGAATGATAAGTACACGGACAGGAGTGCCCTTGAGTATTACAACAAGAGTATCGACCACTATATGATACACAAGGACACAGAGGCTATGATATCATATCTGCTGGAAATGCTTGCTATAAAGGGAGAAAAAGAAACCTATTCATATATCAGAAATCAGGTGTTAAAGGGAAAGGTCCCTTACGAGAAGGAACCTCTGGATAAGCTAAAGGATGCACTTCATGTCTCCGTGTAAAGGGGCTGTGAAGTGCATTTTTTCATGTGTAATTGGATGAACAAAGCTAAGCTCTGCTGAGTGGAGAGCCTGTCTGCCTATATACTTATAGTCCGGATTGTAGAGAAAATCACCAATCAGGGGATGGCCGATATGCTTCATATGCACCCTTATTTGGTGGGTGCGCCCAGTTTCAAGCTTAAGTTCAATCAGGGACAGGTCTTTTTCCCTGCTGTAGGACAGCCGCTTATAATTGGTGACAGCTCTTTCACCTTTTGCAAAATCCACACATCTTTCTATGGTGGAGTTATCCCTTCTTGCGATGGGGGCGTCTATTGTGCCGGAAGCCTCGGTAAGTCCATCAACAATTGCCATATAGGTGCGTTTTATTTGGCGGGCTGCCACCATCTGACCCAGAATTCCTGCTGACAGTGAGTGCTTGGCAATGATGGTAAGTCCTGTGGTGTCGCGGTCTAATCTGTTTATACACCTGAATACAAAGCTTTCCCCCCGGCTGCTAAAGTAGTATAGGAGGGCATTGGCGAGGGTATTATCGTGATTGTTTATAGATGGGTGGATTGGCATGCCAACAGGCTTGTCCACTACCAGTATGTCCTCATCCTCATAGACAATCCTGAAATCCAGCTTTACTGGCTCTATATCGCTGGACAACCCGTTCTCCACAAGGTTTAAATCAAGTACATCTCCTTCTTTTAGACGTTCATTGGTGTATGCCCATATGCCGTTTCGCATTATGCCATTTTCTGTCCTTTTAAGCTGAACCATGACATGATGGCTGAAGCCTTTATTTTTTAAGAAAAACTCTATTGTATTATCTCTGTCTTTTTCTGTGATTGTATATCTTAATTGCCTTTTCATAAAAATAGTATATCTAATTTCAGAGGGAAAAGCACGAAAAAAATATAGCAGCATAAAATATAAAATGAACACATTTATGTCACCATTAACGCTTGAGGAGGAAAGCAAGGTCTTAGCGAAACTTAAGGATAATGATGAGGCTGCCAGGGAAACACTGATTTTACACAATATGAGACTTGTGGCTCATGTTATAAAGAAGTATTCGGTTTCGGAGGAGGACAGGGACGAACTGCTGTCAATAGGCACAATTGGGCTGATAAAGGCTGCCTCTACTTTTAACCCTGATTTTGGCAATAAATTTGCCACTTATGCAATCCGGTGTATTGATAATGAGATACTCATGTATTTCAGAGGAAGAAAAAAGACAAAGGGAGATGTGTCTTTGTATGAACCAATCGGAGTAGATAAAGAGGGCAATCAAATTCATCTGATGGATGTCCTGGACGTGGAAGACGAGGATGTCATAGATAAAATAATTAAAAAAGCTCAGTTGAAAAAAGTATCAGATGGAATTGAGAATACCCTGTCAGAGAGAGAACTGCTTATAATAAGGCTCAGATATGGACTAAATGACACTAAGGCATATACCCAGAAGGAAATCGCCAAATCCCTTGGTATATCACGTTCATATGTATCCAGAATAGAAAAAAAGGCTCTGGAGAAATTAAAAAAACTATTAATTTAAAAATTTTATGGTGAAAAAAGATAAGTCTTATGGTAACATATACTTATCTTTTTTCTTGCATAATTCATGCATTTTTCCCAGATAGAACAGGAGAAAAAATGTACAGTACAATTAGGACTGCTGTGCTGGAAGGCATTACGTCCAAAAGCATAGCAATTGAAGTGGATATCAGCGCAGGCATGCCGGTTTTTGACATGGTGGGCAACCTGTCAGCTGAGGTAAAGGAGGCGAAGGAGAGGGTAAGGACAGCCCTGCACAATCATGGCATACTGCTGCCGGCA
>URLU01000117.1 GCA_900548765.1 uncultured Lachnobacterium sp. | reverse complement strand
TTGCCGGTATCATGGGGGCTTTCGGTGCAGCCCTTATTGCAAGAGAGCGCCACGAGGCAGGACAGCCATCTACAATGCTTTCTATAAAAGAGATTAATGCTCTTACATACACCACAAAGCTTGCAAGATGTCAGGGCTGTACCAACCACTGTCTCCTCACCATCAATAAGTTCTCTGATAACAGACAGTACATAACAGGAAACAGATGTGAAAGGGGACTTGGAAAAGAGAAAAATAAAGAGAACATTCCAAACCTCTTTGAATATAAAAACAAGCGGATTTTTGACTATGAGCCACTTTCAAGTGAGGACGCCACTCGTGGTACAGTGGGCATACCAAGAGTATTAAATATGTATGAAAACTATCCATTCTGGGCTGTATTCTTTAAAAAGCTTGGTTTCAGGGTAGTTCTCTCACCACAGTCAACCAGAAAGATATATGAGCTGGGTATCGATTCTATTCCATCTGAATCAGAGTGTTATCCTGCAAAGCTGGCTCATGGACATATAAGCTGGCTCATAAGCCATGGTGTGGATTTTATCTTCTATCCGGCTATACCATATGAGAGAAAGGAATTCCCGGAGGCAGGAAACCACTACAACTGCCCGATTGTAACCTCCTACTCAGAAAACATCAAAAACAACGTGGATGAGATTACAAACAAGGAAGTACGTTTTCTCAACCCATTTATGGCACTGACAAGCGAAGAGACAATATCATCACAGCTTGTAGCCACTTTTAGCAGGACAGACTTTGACATTCCAGAATCAGAAGTCCGTGATGCCGCATCCGAGGCTTGGAAAGAGCTTGCCATGACCCGTATTGAGATGCAGAAAAAGGGTGAAGAGGTTCTTAAATATATGGAAGAAACAGGCCGCAGAGGTATCGTTCTTGCCGGAAGACCATACCATGTAGACCCTGAAATCAACCATGGTATTCCAGAGCTCATTAACTCATATGGTATCTGTGTCCTGACAGAGGATTCTGTTTCACACCTTGCAGAGGTTGAGCGTCCTCTGATTGTAATGGATCAATGGATGTACCATTCTCGTCTGTACGCAGCTGCAAACTATGTAAAAACCAGAGACGATCTGGATATGATTCAGCTCAACTCCTTCGGCTGTGGTCTTGATGCAGTTACAACAGACCAGGTAAATGACATACTTACAGGCTCTGGCAAGATATACACCTGCTTGAAGATTGATGAGGTAAACAACCTTGGAGCTGCCAGAATCCGTGTCCGCTCTCTCCTTGCAGCAATCCGTGTAAAGGAGAAAAAACAGGAAAAGCGTGACATAAAGCCATCAAACTATGAGCGGGTTATTTTCACAGAGGAGATGTTTAAGGACAACTACACTATCATCTGCCCTCAGATGTCACCGATTCATTTTGACCTGCTGCTTCCAGCCTTCAGGGCAGCCGGCTACAATCTGGTCATACCAGATGTGCCTGCAAGAGAATGTATTGATGTAGGACTTAAGTTTGTGAATAACGATGCCTGCTATCCATCACTTATCGTAGTTGGACAGATAATGGCAGCGGTGATGTCGGGTGACTATGACATGAACCACACCGCCATCCTTGTCTCACAGACCGGTGGTGGATGCCGTGCCACAAACTATATCGGATTTATCAGACGTGCTTTGAGAAAGGCAGGATACCCAGACGTGCCTGTTATCTCAATTAACATGGTGGGACTGGAGAAAAATCCGGGCTTTAAGATGACTCCAAGCCTTATACAGCATGGTTTATATGCTCTTGAGTTTGGCGATATTTTCCTCCGCTGTCTCTACCGCGTAAGACCTTACGAGCTGGTACCGGGAAGTGCCAATGCCCTTCATGAGAAGTGGAAGAAAAAGGTAATAGAGTTTGTTGGAAATACCAGGATTCTTTCTCACCGCAAGTACAAGCAGCTCTGCCGTGAGATAATCAGAGATTTTGATAATCTGCCTATGACAGACGAGAAAAAACCTCGTGTCGGTGTGGTAGGAGAAATCCTTGTCAAGTTCCATCCTGCTGCAAACAACTATGTAGTTGATCTGCTTGAGCAGGAAGGTGCTGAGGCCGTTGTTCCAGACCTAACAGATTTCCTTCTCTACTGCTGTTATAACGCAAACTTCAAGGCTGACTACCTGGGCGAGTCAAAGAAGGCCCAGAGAATGAACAACCTCCTCATCAAATTCTTCGAGTGGATGAGAAAGGATGCAAGGGATGAGCTCGCAAAGAGTAAGCATTTTGAACCAACAGCCTATATTGGTGATCTGGCAAAGCTTGCCGAGCCAATCGTATCCTGTGGAAACCAGACTGGTGAGGGTTGGTTCCTTACAGGTGAAATGCTTGAGCTTATCCATCAGGGCACCAGAAATATCATCTGTGCCCAGCCATTCGCCTGCCTGCCTAACCACATCGTAGGTAAGGGTGTTATAAAGGAAATCAGACATGAGTTCCCAGAAGCAAACATCGTGGCAATCGACTACGATCCAGGGGCTTCAGAGGTTAACCAGCTTAACCGTATCAAGCTTATGCTCTCTACAGCCCAGAAGAATCTGAAGAAAGAGCTAGCTGAGTAAATTTCACAAATAGATTTTCTGCCGACCACAAAATTTGTGGTCGGTATTTTTTGCCAAAATATACAAGAAAAGCTGCCGTGTCAAGTTTTCTGTATACCTTAAAAGGCACACTAAAAACATATAATAGTAGTAATAAAATGGCTGATTTTTTTATGCAAACCCATGCATATCAAATTGCAATTGCCAAAAATATATAGTAAAATAGGACAAAAGTAATATTATTTTTAGGAGAGATAATTATGGATATCGACGTTTTAAAAAATTGCGGAACCGTTAAAACATTTGAACAGGGACAAATCCTCTGTCAGGAGGGAGAAATCGGACATTCTATGTACATCCTCCTCATGGGCGAGGTTGAAATATCAATAAATTCATTTTCGGACAATCCTCAGTCGCTGGGCTGTATGCCGGAGGGCAGCTTTTTTGGTGAAATGTCCCTGCTTGAGGACAAACCAAGATCTGCTACTATAATTGCATGTTCCCCAGAGGTTATCGTGCTGGAAGTAAATGAACTGGATTTTTCCAAACTGCTTTTGAACGCAACTTCTATAACCTACAGACTGCTGCTCACCTTAAACAGCAGGCTTAACAACATGCTTGCCCGCATTGAGCAGACAGACAAAAAATATGTGTTCAAATACAAGAGAAACCCTATCTATTCAACTATTCAGAAGCTTGACGTCCGCACCTTTGACGCAGTTGCCAGGAAGGATCCTGACTATGTCTGGACACTTTTAAAATACTTAAGCTCATCACTCGAAAAGCTGAATAGGGAATACATAGCTACATTAGATTAATCAGAGGATAAAATGTATGATAATAAATCATAAAACCGCTAAAACAGAGAAAAAGCGGCTTGAAACTCTATACAATATAATAAGCCTTGTGATTGCTCTTGTTCTCGGGGTAAGTGCTGCTTTACTTTCCTACTCCCGCTTACTATATGAAGCTGATGAGATGTTCACCAATTTTGTTTATCTTTACACTCCATTTGAGAAAGCTGACAGCCGTATCACAATTATCTCGATTGACGATGACACCATATCCGAATATGGCGAGTATGATGACTGGAGCAGGCAGGTACTTGCAGATGCGGTAAATGCATTGAATGAAAATAACGCTTCTATCATAGGTCTTGATGTGGACTTATCGGGAGTTAAAGATACCGAGGGCGATGAGGCTCTGGTGGAAGCCTGTAAGAATGCCGGCAACGTGGTTGCGATTGCGACTGCAGATTATGATTCTGCGGATCATGATAATACTGCTGATAAGGCTCAAAATTCTCCTTCACCATCTGATGCCGCAAACAATGAACCAGGCAATGCCAGTGCAGATAAAAACAGTGATAGCAGCCAAAATAATGACCTGATTCTCTCCAAGCCTGCTGATTCATCCATTGACTGGTCTGACCACAAGACAATGAGTATTTCATTTCCTTACCACGAGCTTGAGGATGTCGTAACAACTGGTATATCCAATGCCTTGCAGGAGTCGCCGGATGGCATAATACGTACCGCAGCATTATCTATATCCTACAATGATAATGATATTTCAAGCTTTGCTTCTACTATTTATATGAAATATCAGGATTCATTGGGGCAGGATTATAATATGCCTAATTTAAGTGATGATGAACTGTTTGGATTCAACAGAATAAATGACGCTCAGAGTTACCAGATAATTAGTCTGTCCGACTTGCTGGCTGGCAATGCAGATTCTTCTCTCATAGATGGTCATATTACTATAATCGGCGCCCTGCAGATACCAGATGAGTCCATGTACTACTACCAATACTTAAAGTCAGATTACGCTCAGCAGGAGGTTCTGACAGAGACATCCATTATCCAGACACTTTTGAATGACCAGTCAGTTATGGATGTACCAAGGCTTGCCATGGCTTTACTTGCCGGATTTATTACAGCTCTTTTCTCCGTAATCCTCAGGAAAAAGAAAAAGCTGTGGCATATAATCCTGCAGTTCTTATGTATTGCTGTTGGCATATTTATTGCCATGAACATAAACCATATGGGACTTCGTGTACTGCTCTTAGTTCCAATGATTTTCTGCGTCCTTGCAATTATCATAAATCTTTTTTTTAATTTGATTTACGCCAATTTTGAGAAACGCAGGATGGAGCTGACACTTAAGATGTATGTAGATTCACAGGTGGTAGACCAGATATCTGATTTCACACCTATGGAGCTCTCCTCTGTCAGTGCAAGGAAAAATATTGCTGTGCTGTTTGTTGACATCAGAGGCTTTACCTCCATGTCCGAGAGCCTTGAACCAGAACAGGTTGTATCTATATTAAATGAGTATTTTTCTGTTGTATACAGCTCGATTATCGCCTGGAATGGCACTCTTGATAAATTTATCGGTGACGCTGCCATGGCAGTATTTAATGCGCCAAATGATGTGGAAGACTATGTATTCAATGCAGTCTGTGCTGCTGACGATATACAAAAAAACTTTGAGCCGCTGAGAGAAAAATTCATGTCCGAATATGGCAAAGAAGTCCATCTGGGCATAGGTATAAACAGTGGTACTGCCATTGTGGGCAATATCGGCTGTATGGGTCGTTTTGACTACACAGCTATTGGTGATACTGTAAACACAGCTTCTCGTCTGGAATCCAAGGCTCTGCCGGGTCAGATACTTATTAGTGAGACTGTGTACGCAGAGGTTGAAAGCCGGGTATCTGTGGACCGGGTAGGTGCCCTCTCGCTTAAAGGAAAAACCAAGGCTGTTGAAACATACCAGATAATAACTATTGATAAGCCAAAGGCACCAAATAAGCTTCTCAGAAAGGGGTTTTTACGTGAGCAGACTTTACTGTATACCAAAACTAAATGAGATTGAAAAATTTGTGGATTTTTCAAAAAAGTACAATGCCGGCTTTGAATATAATGATTTTTTTATTCCTTCTGTCTTAGATGATGAAGCTGAGATTGAGCGGATTATAGGTGAATATATGAAGCTGGACAGGGACCGGTCAGCTGACACCCTGCATGGAGTTTTTCTCGATATATGTATAAACAGTGATGATTCCTTAATCTATAAGGCTTCTGATTACAGAATCCATCAGAGCATGGATATAGCCACAAGGCTTGGTGTGAGGGCTGTCATTTTCCACACTAACAATATCACTAATTTTAGGCTCAAGAGCTATCAGGATGGTTGGGTGAGCAGAAATGAAAAATACTGGAGACAGCTTCTTGCTGAATACCCTAATTTGTGCGTCTATGTAGAGAACATGTTTGACGATAATGCCCAGCTTCTACAGAGGCTTGCTGAGTCAATGGCAGATGAACCCCGCTTTGGAGTATGCTTTGACCTGGCCCATGCCTTCATAGGTACTGAGCCTCTGGCTGAGTGGTGTCATGACCTAAAGCCCTATGTGAAGCACATGCATATTAATGACAATGACGAGATTGAGGACACCCATCATCCTGTAGGCTCTATGCAGCTGCCATGGATTATTTACAATGAATTTCTAGCCTCTATCCCGGAAGATAAACTGCCAAGCGTGCTTATTGAAGTCAGAAGCTATGATGACTTGATGGCGTCTGTGGCATATATGGAAAAAAACGGACTCTATCCTTTCCAGTAATCTCCTATTGTGTAAATGTTACATAATTGTTACAATTTCCTTGTGCTTAGCTAAGGCCACTATTAAATAAGGAGGTTGTAACTATGTGTATCAAATTTATTTCAAATTGTTCAGATTTATTTAGTACTATCTGCAGCTTTTTCAATATCGGCTGCTAAATAATTAATGCCCCGATCTGAGTCGGGGCATCTTTTTGTACTACTGTATCAATTCTTAATCAGATATTTTATTTAAAGTAAAGTCATCAACTGTTCCCCAGCTTCCTATGTTACACTTCATGCGAACACCGATTGTAAGGGTATCCCCAGCATTGATTTTAATATCGCTTATAACTGGCTCCTTCCAGTCTGCCCAGCTTGTAAGCATAAATGACTCTGCTGCGGCTTCCTCGCCATTTACTACTGCGTACAACTCCAGGTCTGAGCTTTCAGCCATATCTCCACCCTGGGCAAATGCAGACAATCTGTAGCTTCCTGCCTCTAAATCTGTTATCTCCTGTGTCGCAGGTCATGACAGAACGACTTTTCCAACGGTCGCTCCCAGATCATTGCATGCATCGCTATCTCCTGATTGGAAAAGTCACGGTGTACAATCTCTGATGGCTCACTGCAAGTACAAACGTATCTGACTGCTTTATTCACTTATCAAAGAACTGTTAGGCTCTTGTCAGCCTTTATCAATTCATTTTTACAAATGGATTTTACAAACTATTGACTTTACATTTTGTTGTCCACTCTTCAATAAATTATCATACGAATATATCTTCAATACTTTATAATTCAAGAGTGATAATAAGGCTATTGGCATGTACTTTTGCAACAATATTTCCGCCAAGAATGGCAA
>URLU01000116.1 GCA_900548765.1 uncultured Lachnobacterium sp. | reverse complement strand
AACATTTACAAGTATATCCGAACTGGAACCAAAGCACCTAAGCTGGTTACAAGTGTTACAGCAGATGATATTACAGCAACAATTTCAACAGTGAATGGCATTACTTTACCAGCAACAGTTGATGTAAAATATAATGACGGAACATCCGAGTCTGCACCTGTCGTATGGAACAGCGAGGATGTAAAGATAGCAAAGGAATCAGGTGTAGGCAGTTATACAGTAAATGGCAAGTATACAATTACATCTGACTCCGGTGTGGAAGTAGAAAATGACATTACAATAACAGTCACAGTAGGGTACGACAATTTACTAACAAATCCTGGCTTTGAGAGTGGTCTTGATGGCTGGGAGGTTTCATCAGCAATTATAAACACAAAGGATGCTGCTTCTAACCAGAGAAACGGAGATGGCTGTGCACACTTTTACACAGATAAAGCCGGTGCCAGCGCAACCGCCACTCAGACAGTTAAGCTTAAAGCTGGAAAGTATGCCCTGACAGGATATATCCAGGGTGGCGGAAACGGCACTAGCGATGTGTTCTCTATCAAAGCAATCGTAGGTGATGAGACATACACAGCAGCAGGCGAGTTGTCAGGCTGGAAGGTTTGGAGCAATCCAACAATTGATGAAATTGTTGTCACAGAGGATGACACAGAGATACAGGTAGTACTTTCAATTGAAAATACTACAGCTGGTGTATGGGGCTCATTTGATGATATCGCGCTGTACAGAATCGGTGATATTGACAGCAAAGATAATACTGATACAAAGGATGATGCAGACAAGGGAGATTCAGGAAACACAGACACAAAGGAAGACACAGACAAGGGAGATTCAGGAAACACAGACACAAAGGAAGACACAGACAAGGGAGATTCAGGAAAAACCGATACAAAGGATGATGACGATAAGGAAAATTCAGGTGACACAGACAGCAAGGATGATGGAACACCTGATTCAAAAAATAATGGCATGTCAGAGGATAAGAATGAGTCATACATCACAGAGGAAGTAGACAAATCCTTTGCTTCATTTGGGGATACAGTAGACTTCGCAAATGGCGGTGACAGAACTGTTATTAACAATGGAATTTCTATTAAGGGAAGCACAAGTGCATTACCAGCAGGCGTTAAGTTTGAGGTAGCAAGCCTTGCTAAGACATCAAAGAGCTACGCAAGTGCCGAGAAAGCCTTATCAGAGAAAAAGCTTGACGGCAAATTCACAGTACATGAGATTAACCTGAAGGATGCAGACGGCACACAGCTTCACCAGATGGGAGACTATGTTGTGGTAACTCTTCCGGTACCAGAGGGCTTCACAGTATCAAGCACAACCACAATTGCTGTATACAGACTTGAGGATGATGGTACACTCACAAAATGTACATCGACAGTAGTAGATGGTAAGCTGTCATTCAGTACTGACCACTTCAGTACATATGTATTTGTGGAGGAGCCGGTTGCAGCTCAGGTTGAGCCAGAGCAGAAGTCAGACCCAGCTGAAGCAGATACACCAAGCACTGCTCCTACAGCATCAGCAGCACCGGTGCAGACAGCACTTGCTTCTGTTAAGACAGGAGATGATACAGGCATGGGCTGGATGATAATGCTTCTGCTTGCTGGTTTGTCAGCAGCTGTGGCATCTGCCTATGGAATGAAAAAAACAAATAAATAAGATAGCAATCAGATATAGACAGCTTTTCCAATTTTTGCCGAGTTTTTGGTAAAATTGGAAAAAGTTGTCTTTTTTTTGTGCTAAAATTTGTTAATAAAAAAGTGTATGGACAAAAGAATCGTAAATTATATGAAAAAGCAATTGTTAAAATGACTAAAATGTAAAAATGAAATTGTGCAATATGTATAGAGGATTTACGAAAAAATACACCTCAAATCGGTGTATAAAATAATTTATCCAAAGATTGACTTTGATTTGTTGAGTGTTAAAATCTTAACAGCAACAAGAAGAGAAAGGAGGTAGCACAGATGGATGCTCTGGTAGATGGGCTGTTGGAGGAACTGAACTGTGAGACAGTGTTTACGATTCCACTCTTTGGAGGAATTCCAATTTATGAGTCAGTTGTTGTGACCTGGATAATCATGGCGGTTGTTTTTTTACTGTGTATTTTACTTAGCCGTAATCTGAGTGTGGAACACCCGGGACGCAGGCAGATAGTTGTAGAAACTGCAGTAAAAGGATTAAACGATTTCTTCAGTGAAACAGTCGGAGAGAAAGGAACAGCATATATTCCATATCTCTCAGCAGTGGCAATCTACATAGGTATAGCCAATCTGATTGGCTTATTAGGATTTAAGCCACCAACAAAGGATATGAACGTAACAGCAGCACTGGCGTTCATGAGTATTTTGCTTATTGAGATATCCGGGATAAGAGCCAAAGGTACAAAGGGCTGGTTAAAGAGCTTTGCTGAGCCAATGCCAATTATACTTCCAATTAATATCCTGGAAATTTTCATCAAGCCATTATCATTATGTATGCGATTGTTTGGAAATGTCCTTGGCTCTTTTGTAATTATGGAGCTGTTAAAAATGGTTGTTCCGGCAATTGTACCAGCAGTATTTAGCTGCTATTTTGATATTTTTGATGGTCTGATACAGGCTTATGTGTTTGTGTTCCTGACCGGGTTGTTTATTAAAGAGGCAACCGAATAGCTTTTTACAAGATTTTAAATTTTAAAGGAGATAAAATTATGTCATCAACATTATTAGTAGCAATTGGAGCAGGTGTAGCAGTATTAACAGGTATCGGAGCTGGTCTTGGAATTGGTAAGGCAACAAGCAGTGCAGTAGATGCAATTGCAAGACAGCCAGAAGCAGAAAGCAAAATCAGCAAAGCACTTCTTTTAGGATGTGCCCTTGCAGAGGCAACAGCTATTTATGGTTTCGTTATCGCATTGTTAATTATCCTTTTCCTTAAGTAATTCTGATAAGCGAATTATATTTATATCAGCTATTATAGAAAGGAAGGCGGAGCGATGCTTAGTATAGATCCATGGAATATTGTATGGACGATAGTCAATCTGCTCGTCTTATACCTGGTTTTCAAGAAGTTTTTGTACAAGCCTGTGATGAATGTAATCGAGGCAAGAGAGAACATGATCAAACAGCAGTTTGATAGTGCAAAAAAAGACCAGGATGAGGCTTTAAAGCTAAAGGCTGAGTACCATGACAGACTGGAAAATGCCAAAACAGAGGCTGACCAGATTATTCTGGATGCGAGAGCGCGTGCAGAAGAAGAACATGCCAGAACTCTGGAAAGAACCAGAGACGAAGCAGAACATATGCTTGAGAAAGCAAAGGTTGATATTGCAAGTGAGCAGGAGAAAGCAACACAGGCAGCACAGGCTGAGATTGCAAAACTCGCTCTTATTGCAGCAAGAAAAATTGTAAAGACAGGTGATGCTCATGACACAGGCAGCAGTAAATAACGCAAAAGTTTTATACCGGCTGTCTGTGAAAAGGGAGGATGTGGAAAGGGCAGAAAAGCTGTTTTTCCTGACTCCCGAGTTGCAGAAAACTCTGGAAAATCCAATGGTTCCTAATACAAAAAAATATGAGATTATCGATAGGGTCTTTGCATTGGAAGACCTGCCAGATGTCATCATAAAGTTTGTAAAGACTATGTGCAGGATTGGATATTGCGATGAAATGCAGAATATTTTCAAGGCATTTTATCAGTATTGGGATAAAGAAAACCATATTATCCGTGCAGAATTCATCAGTGCAGGAGAGCCTGTGGATGAAGAGGTGGAGGAAGCAGAGAGACTGTTACAAAGCAAATATCCGGAAGAAAAAATAGAGCTGACAAAGAAGGTCGATGAGAATTTGTTAGGCGGCTATATCGTAAAGGTCTCTCATGAGGAATACGATAGAAGCTATGAAGGACGTCTTCGTCAGCTGGAAAGAAAATTAACTGGGAGGTGACCCCTGTGGGCGCAATAAGTGCAACAGATATCATCTCCATTATCCAAAGTGAAATTGAAAATATAAATTGGGACGACGCAAGCCGTGAGACTGGTACAGTAATCTGGGTAGGTGACGGAATTGCAACCATTTATGGAATCGACCATGCTATGTATGGCGAAATCGTTATCTTTGATAATGGAGTAAAAGGAATGGTTCAGGATATCCGCCAGAATGAGATAGGAGTAATCTTATTTGGAAGGGATACAGGAATCAAAGAAGGAACAAAGGTTGTTAGAACCAAGAAAAAGGCAGGAATCCCTGTAGGTCAGGGCTTCATAGGAAGAGTTGTCAATGCCTTAGGTGAGCCAATCGATGGAAAGGGAGAAATCAAAGAAGAGGATTATCGTCCAATTGAGGAAGATGCACCAGGAATTGTAGAGCGTAAATCCGTAGATACTCCAATGGAAACAGGAATCCTGTCAATAGATTCAATGTTTCCAATCGGTCGTGGACAGCGAGAGTTAATCATCGGTGATCGTCAGACTGGTAAGACATCAATAGCAACAGATACAATCATTAACCAGAGGGGAAAGGATGTCATCTGTATCTATGTGGCAATCGGACAGAAGGCTTCTACAGTAGCCAAGATTGTCTCTACTTTAACAAAGAATGATGCAATGGATTATTCAATCGTATTATCATCTACAGCAAGTGACCCGGCATCAATGCAGTATATTGCACCATATGCTGGAACAGCACTGGCAGAGCATTTTATGCATCAGGGAAAAGATGTCCTGATTGTGTATGATGATTTATCAAAGCATGCGGTTGCTTACAGGGCACTGTCACTGCTTTTGGAGCGTTCACCTGGACGAGAGGCTTATCCTGGTGATGTATTCTACTTACATTCAAGATTGTTAGAGCGTTCAAGCCGTCTCAGTGATGAGCTTGGTGGAGGATCTATTACAGCACTTCCAATCATTGAGACCCAGGCTGGTGATGTATCAGCTTACATCCCAACCAACGTAATTTCTATTACAGATGGTCAGATATTCCTGGAGAGCAACCTCTTCAACTCAGGCATGAGACCAGCCGTAAACGTAGGACTTTCAGTATCCCGTGTCGGTGGTGCAGCTCAGACCAAGGCAATGAAAAAGGCATCAGGAAGCATCCGTATAGATCTTGCCCAGTATCGTGAGATGGAAGTGTTTACACAGTTTGCATCTGATTTGGATGATGCAACCAAGGCACAGCTGCAGCATGGAAAAGCCCTTATGGAGCTTTTGAAGCAGCCGCTCTGCCATCCACTTTCCCTGCATGAGCAGGTAATGACCCTCTGTATGGCAAACAATGGTGTTTTTGATGAGATTCCAACCAAGGAAGTAAAGAGCCGTCAGGCTGATATCCTTTCATTCATGGATTTAAAACATCCTGAGCTTGGCAGGGAAATAGAAGAGACAAAGGCAATCAATGATGATCTGGTGAGCCGAATAATGGACGCAGTAAAAGAATTTGAAGGTTAAATATTATGGCAAATACTAAGGAAATTCAGGATCGAATTAAAAGTATCAATGATACCCTAAAGATTACGAATGCCATGTATATGATTTCTTCTTCCAAATTGAAAAAATCTAAAAAGATGCTTGCAGACACAGAGCCATATTTCTACACATTACAGTCGGAAATGAGCCGTATCCTGAGACATATTCCAGATATGGAGGATATATACTTCAAATCCACAGAGGATATACCTATGGATGAACGCAGGGTAGGATATATAGTTATCACAGCAGACAAGGGACTTGCAGGTTCTTATAATCATAGTATTTTAAAGCTTGCGGAAGAGCATCTGGGTTCACACCCAAATCATGAGCTTTTCGTGCTGGGTGAGCTGGGACGTCATTACTTTGAACAGCGTGGAATTGCAATACAGAAGCAGTTTCACTATACTGTACAGAATCCTACACTGAATCGTGCAAGAAATATTGCAGAAGAGATTTTGGAGCTTTACAATAAGGAAGAGTTGGATGAGGTATACATCATCTACACCAGTATGATTAATGCCATTCAGGAAGAGGCTCAGATTTTACAGCTGCTTCCTCTGAAAAAGGTGGACTTTGATATACAGCTTCCAGTGGATATTCCACGAGAGGAGCTGGCACTCAAGCCGTCCCCTGAGGCAGTTATGGACCGAATCGTACCAGATTATGTAGTTGGATTTGTCTATGGTGCATTGGTAGAATCTTTTTCCTGTGAACAGAATGCCCGAATGATGGCTATGGAAGCAGCATCCAAAAGTGCAAGAGACATGTTGCATGAACTGGATATCCTGTATAACCGTGCCAGACAGGCTGCAATTACACAGGAAATAACAGAAGTAATCGCCGGCGCAAAGTCGCAGAAGCGAAAACGCAAAAAATAGTGAAAGACATGGTGATTTCAATGAGAACAGGAAAAATTGTCCAGGTGATGGGACCTGTTGTCGATGTGGAATTCGAAGATGAAGAATTACCGGCAATCAGGGACGCACTTGAAGTTTTAAATGGTGATAAGAAGTGTGTGATGGAAGTCGCACAGCATATAGGAAATAATACCGTACGTTGTATTATGCTTGCTTCCAGTGAAGGACTTTGCCGAGATATGGAAGTAACTGCAACAGGAAGCGGTATAAAGACACCAGTAGGTGAGCAGACATTAGGACGTCTGTTCAATGTATTAGGTGAAGCAATTGATGGCGGTGCCCAGCTTGAAGGCGCTGAAAAGTGGGAAATCCACAGAGAGCCGCCTACATTTGAAGAGCAGAATCCAGCAGAGGAGATTCTTGAAACAGGCATAAAGGTTATTGACCTGCTGGCTCCTTATGCAAAAGGTGGTAAAATCGGTTTGTTCGGTGGTGCCGGAGTAGGTAAAACCGTATTAATTCAGGAGTTAATCAGCAACATAGCCACAGAGCATGGCGGATACTCCATTTTTACCGGAGTTGGTGAGCGTTCCAGAGAGGGTAATGACCTCTGGACAGAAATGAAAGAATCCGGTGTATTAGAGAAAACAGCGCTAGTGTTTGGTCAGATGAACGAGCCACCTGGAGCTCGTATGCGTGTCGCCGAGACAGGACTTACCATGGCAGAATATTTCCGCGATGAGAAGCATCAGAAC
>URLU01000115.1 GCA_900548765.1 uncultured Lachnobacterium sp. | reverse complement strand
AGTCGAGAGTTTCAACACCTGCTGTGTACATTGGCAATGGGTTCTGTCCACCAAGAATATCACTTGTGTAAGGCTTGTCGTCCTTTCCTAAGATAGAGCCATCTGCTAATCCATCCATTACTGTGCTGTTGTTTACGAAATCATCATCTGCAACAACGATATCCTTCATGATATCATCATCTGTTGTCATCTTGAGCATGATGTCCTTAATAAGGTCAGCATTGTCTGTTCCCTCTGCTGCACAAATCCAAGTACCGCCCCAGAAGAAGCCCTGTGGTCCCTGAGCTGCTCCCCAGCCGCCCTGGTTTCCGATAGAACCATCTTCATCTGCTGCCATTGAAAAGTTTACAAGCCATGCAGGTCCAAAGTAGCAGAATACCTTTCCTTCTGGATAGAAGCCCTTCTTCCAGTCATCTGACCAGAGTTCGCTTGTTCCTGTCTCACCAGCATCAACTAATTCCTTAGAATCATCAACCCACTTCATGATGTTGTCATCAATCTGTACTTTTCCGTCATCGCTAACCCATTTCTCTGAAACATTGTTAGAATATACACGGTATGTATCGTTAACTGTAGATGTCATCTTGTATCCGGCAGCTTTCATCTTCTCTGCTGTATCATTGAAGGTATCCCAGTCAGATACATATGCCTGAACTTCGTCTGGATCATCTGTTCCAAGGACTTCTTTTGCAGCTTCTCTGTTATAGAAAAGTACACCAGGACAGCCCTGCCATGAAAGTCCTTTTAATACTCCATTAGAATCTGTAACTACATCCTGTGTATATTTGTACTGCTTAGAAATATCACTGTCTGTAATTCCAAGATCCTTAACTGGCATTGTGTAATCAGAATCTATATACTTCAGTGCATAATCTGCCTCAACAAGGAAGAGGTCAATCTTGTCATCAGTGGCTGCACCGTCCTGATTTAATAATGTTGCATCCAGATTGTTCTGATATGCATTGTCATCGTTTGGTGTAATATTCCAAACCACGTCCACATCACCAATCTTACCATGAGTAGCATCTACTTCCTCATAATCTGGATAATGATCTGTGATACGGCTCTTAAACTCTTCATTCCAGCAGTAGATGTTTAATACTTTTCCATCACTTGATGTCTCTACTGCAGCATCAGAGTCCTCACTCTCTGTTCCACCTGCACTTCCGCTGCTGCCTGCATCTGAACTGCCACTATCAGATGATCCGCATGCAGTGAACATGGATGCCACCATTGTTGTACATAATAATGCACATAATACCTTCTTTTTCATTTTTAGTCCTCCTTTTTTCCCGCCATACTGGCAATTAAATTAATTTTCGTGCCCTTTGGGCAATTTATCTTGGATTTCTTCCTACTGACTCTCCTTTCAGCAGGATTCCTTCCACAACAACCCTTTCAATTAAGGTTGTTTTGGGCTTGTTAATTATTTTGATAAGACGAGCGGCAGCTTCTCTGCCAATCTGGTCTGTATCCTGTTTGATTGTAGTTATCTTCGGGCTTAACATCTGTGAAATTGCACTGCCATCATATCCCGCTATGGAAATATCATCCGGTGCCTTAAGTCCCATCTCCCTCAAAACATTTACTCCACCAATCACGGCTCTGTCGTCCGGATATATAATACAGGTTGGTGGATCATCCATGTTTAAAAGTTCCCTGGTGCCTTTGCTTGAGCCCTCGACCTGCAGATACTCGGCTTCTTTTATATACTGCTCATTACATTTAATTCCATTATCTTCCAGTGCCTTGTAATAAGCTGTAATCCTTTCCCTTGTAACCATTGATGAATTGTCCTGTCCATGGATAAATGCGATTTTCTCATGTCCATTACTTATTATGTAATTCATCAGGTCTGTCATGCCCTGTACATTGTCTGAACTGACTGCTGTACAGTTGTGATATACATGGTCGATTGTGACAACCGGAAGCTCACTGTTCATAAGCTCCATGACTCTTTCATCATTAAAGTCTGCACAGACAATTATGACTCCATCAAAATTCCTATAGAGACAATGCTCTAAATACGACATCTTATCTCTCCTCTTATTATTGATGAAGGTTATGTCATATCCCAGTTCCTCAGCCTGTGCCTTAACTCCGTTTAACACACCTGCGAAATACTCATGTGTCAAATCCATTCCCGCTTCCTCTGAATAAAGAACTCCTATATTCTTGGAACGGTTTGTCTTAAGTGCTCTGGCTGCTGCGTTTGGAAAATATCCAAGCTCCTTGGCCGCCTGTCTGACTCTTTCCTTAGTTTCTTCGCTTACATCTTTTTGGTCATGCAGAGCCTTGCTGACTGTTGCTGCTGAAACCCCACATGCCTTTGCTATATCTTTTATCGAAACCATATACATTTCCTCTTTGTGTCTTGCGAAACACTTAATCGTTTTCGTAATTTCATACTACCCCCTTTGTCAGCATTTTGCAACTGTTTTTGTAATTTTTGTGAATATTATCTGATAATTGCCTGTATAACTTGTTGCTTTTAAACAACTACTTAACAATTTCACGTAAAATAGTACTATGTATTATTTCGCTGTAAATCTATGGCTAGTGATTTTCTCCAATTATTGCATTCCTTTTTGTATATTATCTCCAAAACGCGTCTTTTATATATCTTTATGCTTGCTTTTTACCTTTTATGGCTATATACTTCAAGTATAAAGCAACTTAAACGTTTACGTTATTAAGGAGATCATATTATGAAATTTGGATATTTTGATGACGCAGACAGAGAGTATGTAATCACAACACCAAAGACTCCATTACCATGGATTAACTATCTGGGATGTGAAGATTTCTTCTCTCTTGTTTCAAACACATGCGGGGGCTACAGCTTCTATAAAGATGCAAAGCTTTTACGCCTGACAAGGTACAGATACAATAATGTACCTTATGACAGCAATGGTCACTACTACTATATAAAGGACAAGGATACAATCTGGAATCCGGGCTGGATGCCTTCCAAGACAGAGCTTGATTCCTATGAGTGCCACCATGGCATGGGCTATTCTGTATTCAAGGGAGAAAAAAACGGCGTAAGCGCTGTCCTCACAGACTTTGTTCCTATTGGTGACAGTTGTGAAATCAATAAGCTTACTATTACAAATAATTCTGCCGATAAGAAAAATCTGGATATCTTCTCATATGTAGAGTTCTGTCTCTGGAATGCCATGGACGACATGACAAACTTCCAGCGTAACTTTTCAACCGGCGAGGTAGAAATTCACGGCAATGGTTCACAACTCTATCACAAGACAGAGTACCGCGAGAGAAGAAACCACTATGCTGTATATGCTATAAACAGCCCTGTTGAGGGCTTTGATACAGACAGGGATTCTTTCCTGGGAGCCTATGGTGAGAACTCCAAACCGGAGGTTGTTGCTGCTGGCAAGTCTAAAAACTCTGTGGCAAGCGGCTGGGCTCCTGTCGGCTCTCATCACATTAAATTAGAGCTTGCAGCCGGGGAGTCAAAAACCTATGTCTTTGTACTGGGATATGTTGAAAATCCTGTTGAGGTAAAATGGATAGGACGGGCAGAGGACGGAATCATAAACCGCGCGCCTGCTGATAGATTACTTGCCAGATATGACACTGTTCAAAAAGCTGATGCAGCTCTGGCAAAATTAAAGGGATACTGGACAGACCTGCTGTCACACTATACAGTTAAGTCTTCCGAGAAGAAGCTTGACCGAATGGTAAACATCTGGAATCAGTATCAGTGCATGGTCACATTTAACATGAGCCGCTCTGCTTCATACTTCGAGTCAGGAATCGGCCGCGGAATGGGATTCAGGGATTCCTGCCAGGATTTAATGGGCTTTGTACACCTTATTCCGGACAGGGCAAGGCAGAGAATCCTGGATATAGCTTCTACTCAGTTTGAGGATGGTTCTGCTTATCATCAGTATCAGCCACTGACCAAACGTGGAAACGCTGATATAGGAAGCGGTTTCAATGATGACCCATTATGGCTTATAGCAGGAACATCAGCCTATATCAAGGAGACTGGTGATTACAGCATTCTGGATGAGCTCACTCCATATGACAATGATATGTCTGTTGCCACAGACTTTATGGAGCATTTGAGACGTTCATTTAATTACATAACCAACCATCTGGGACCGCATGGTCTGCCGCAGATTGGACGTGCTGACTGGAATGACTGTCTGAATCTGAACTGCTTCTCTAAGGAGCCGGGTGAGTCCTTCCAGACCTTTGGTCCATCAGAGGGGCCAAACGCAGAATCAGTATTTATCGCCGGCATGTATGTAAAATACGGCAAGGACTATGCTGCAATATGCAGACACAGAGGATTAAATGACGAAGCCGACAAAGTAATGACAGACGTAGCTGCAATGGAAAAGACAGTTATGGATGCAGGCTGGGATGGTGAGTGGTACCTGAGAGCTTACGACCACTACAAGCACAAGATTGGTTCCAAAGAATGTGAGGATGGCAAAATCTTTATCGAGCCACAGGGCTTTTGTACAATTGCAGAAATCGGACTTAAAGAAGGCTATTGCTTAAAGGCAATGGAGTCCGTTGAGAAATATCTGGACACCAAATACGGTATTGTGCTCCTGCAGCCACCATACCACAAATACCATCTTGAGCTTGGTGAGATTTCTTCTTATCCACCGGGATACAAGGAGAATGCCGGTATCTTCTGTCACAATAATCCATGGATTTCCATCGGTGAGACTGTTGTTGGGCGTGGTAACAGGGCATGGACTGTATACACAAGAACCTGTCCTGCATATATCGAGGATATAAGTGAAATTCATAGAACTGAGCCTTATGTATATTCACAGATGATAGCCGGTAAGGATGCGCCAAACTTCGGTGAAGCAAAGAACAGCTGGCTTACAGGAACTGCTGCATGGACATTCTTAAATGTGTCACAATACATCTTGGGAGTAAAACCAGATTATGACGGACTAACAATCGACCCTTGTATTCCTTCAAAGCTGGATGGCTTTGAGGTGTGCAGAGATTTCAGGGGCTGTAAATACAATATTACAGTTTTAAATCTTGATGGCGTACAAAAGGGTGTCAAATCAGTAACTGTGGATGGTGTTGAAATATCTGGAAACACTATTCCTGTTGAAATGGCAGATGGTAAGGCATCTGTAAACGTTAAGGTAATAATGGGATAATATTTATTTCTCTTTATTAATTTTCCTCTCCATAAAACACTAAAAGGGCGTGTGAAAAAACGAGGATCCGCTGGTGGATCAGGTGTGAAAAAACGAGAGTTTTTTCACACGCCCTTTTCATGCAACTTTATTTTTATTCTGCTCATATTTAAAGTCTGCTATCTGTATTGGTCATCCTCTAATATTCTATTACCAGGCAACCAATGGAACACCTTTGATTTTTATGAGAGATTCAAAGATGTATGTGAGAAACAAGGGATTACCCTTGATTATGATTTTACTAGAGAAGCTGGAAGTAAAAGACTGCAGGCTTGTATATAATAGAAATCAACAATTTGAAATGAGACTGTAGAAAAATAATAGTTATATGCTATAATATCTATATGTGTAGATACAATTAACCATACTAGAGGAAATGTGAGGATTAAAGATGAAAGAAATTAACAATATCTGGCATTTTTTCGAGAATATGAATGAGTATGTATATGCTATGGATATAGAGACATATGAGATTATATATATGAATCGCAAGACATTGGAAGCTTATGGGTTAAAATCCCTGGATGAAATAAAAGGCAGAAAATGTTATGAAATATTGCAGAAGTCATCGATTCCATGTGGCATGTGTAATAATGATAAAATCTGCGAAGGATTCTTTGAAGAATGGCGTCATTATAATTCGGTTATAGATAAATATCTAATTCTGAAGGATACATTGGTTGAAGATCCACAGGAGCATAGAAAGTACCGGCTTGAAATCGGGATAGATATCAGTGAAGAACGCATACAGGATAAAGCACTCCATAAATATAACAGTATGGAGGCGCTGGTAAACGAAGGACTGCGAATTGCGCTCATGGCAGCAACCCCGGATGAATCTATCCATGCGATTCTGGAGTACATTGGCAAATCACTGAATGGTGAGAGAACTTATATATTTGAGAAAGATGAGAATGGCGGAGACAATAACACCTATGAATGGGTTGCAGAGGGAGTAAAACCGGAGAAGGATAATCTGCAGAACCTTCCGCCTGAGATCTGTGCAAACTGGTATCATAGATTTCAGAAAGGAAAGAATATCGTATTTCACGATCTGGAAGAAATCAGGGAAATCGATCCTTTGCAATATGAGAATCTCAAGAGACAGGATATTCATACCCTTGTAGTTGTACCGTTATATGATGATGGTAAAGTTATTGCTTTTTATGGAGTGGATAACCCACCGCCTTTATCTTTGGAATATACATCCAATATGCTTCAGATTACGGGGCACTTCCTCGTGTCATGTATCAAAAGAAGGAATCTGATGAGAGATCTGGAAGATATGAGTTATAAGGATGCGCTTACCGGATTTGGCAACAGATTTGCCATGAACAGATATATTTCACAGATTGACCACAAGAAGAGTATTGGAGTGGTCTATTGTGACATTACCGGATTAAAGCACGTCAATGACACCATGGGGCATAAGGCGGGAGACCAGCTGATTCTGAGGGCACGCGACTGTCTGAGTAAAGCATTTGGCGATTATGGTGTGTTCCGCATAGGGGGAGACGAATTTCTTGCACTCTGTTCGCAGATTGAGCAGGATGTGTTAGAAGAGCGCATCAGACTTTTAAAGGAATTGATGAAAGAGAATACTGTGAATATGGCAGTGGGTATGATATGGCAGGATGAAGCAACAACAGAGCTGGATATATTATTGCAGGAATCAGAGAAGCGCATGTATGCCGATAAAGCAGAGTATTATAGAAAGAATGGAATTGAACGCAGAAGACGTTAAGCATCCACATACTATATTATATAAAAGAAAGGCTTATTTACATTTTCAGCTAACCTGCACCTTTTAAGGTAAAATTATTCGGCAAAATCCTTTATCCTCACCTATTTTCAAGGCTTTCTCCATGGTTTTAAGTAAAAGAAAAAGACCTCATAGAAC
>URLU01000114.1 GCA_900548765.1 uncultured Lachnobacterium sp. | reverse complement strand
AATATGATGAAGAGGTTTTAAACACATTTTTGGAGAATCAGACCCAGCTTTTTTCAGAAGAGGTAGCGGATTCACCAGAGACAGCAGAGGAGTTTCTTGAGGACTGTATGGCTGTGGTTTGTAAAAACTTAAAGGAAGTAAGAGATTATTTTGATGAGGCAGGCACTGACATAGCAGGAATGTCTGATGACGAGCTGCTTGAGCAGAGTGAAGTATTTTCCCTGCCAAGCGGAAGATTTCTTATCGTAGAAGGATAGAAATCAGAAGGGATTACAACATTGAGAAAAAGAACAATTATCAGCGTAGCGGCAGCTCTTATGGCTGCTGTCATGCTGACTGGCTGTCAGATAGGAAATACAGAGATAGTTTTTGATGTAAAGCATACTAATAAGCATGTGGCTTTTGCTGTAAATGGCACAGAGTGCAGCATGAAGGAAGCAAAGCTTTACCTGTGTAATTATAAAAATTTATATGGCAACGAATATGGGGATAATCTCTGGGATTACGATTTCGGCGAGAACTCTCTGGATGAGTATGTAAAGGATGTCACGGTTGATGAAGCGACGAGGATAACCTGCATGTCGCTTCTGGCAGAGGAACAGGAGATAAGCCTCACAGAGGATGAGAAGAAGCTGGCAGGAGATGCGGCTTCGGAATACTATGAGTCACTTAATGATGAGGAAAAAAGCTTCATGGGGCTTTCCCAGACCGATATAAAGCAAATCTATGAGAAATATGCCCTTGCCAATAAGCTCTACAATTCCATGACCGCTGGAGTTGACTCGGAGGTCAGTGATGATGAGGCAAGAGTTATGAACATCCAGCAGATTATTGTATCGAATGAGGAACAGGCAAATCAGATTGAAGCGGCACTCCAGTCGGGAGACGAGTTTGCGTCTCTGGCAGGCACCTACAATGAGGCGGGCTCGGTGGAAGCTGATATAGCCAGAGATACATATCCTGAGGAAGTGGAAAATGTGGCATTTGAGCTGGAAAATGACGAGATTTCGGGCAAAATCCCAGCATCAGATGGTAAGTTCTATTTCATAAAATGTGTGAACAAGTTTGATGAAGAACTGACTGAAAAAAACAAGGAGCATATACTTGAGAAGAGGGAAAAGGAGAAATTCTTTGATGCATATAATGACTTTGTGGACAATGCAGAGTTTGAGCTAAACACAGAGCTGTGGGATTCCATATCACTTGAGGATGAAAAGAACATAACCACAGATTCCTTTTTCAAGGTATATGATAAATACTTCACAGGAGGAAACTAAACGATGGTTTGGTATATGGATTGGGAAATAAAGTTTTTAGACGCACTTCAGGGGATAAGAACACCATTTCTGGATGATGTGATGGCGTTCTTATCTGACCTTGGAAATGCAGGTCTATTCTGGATTGCAATTGGAGTATTGCTGCTTATTCCAGAAAAATCCAGAATGTATGGAGTTCAGATGCTTGCAGCCATGGCACTTACATTTATCGTCGGCAATCTGATACTCAAAAATGTATTCGATAGAATGAGACCCTGTCAGGTATTCGTGGATATGTACAATCTCACGGTAAAGATTCCTTTTGACGCATCTTTCCCGTCAGGACATACCATGAACGGAATAACCGGCTCGGTATCGCTCTTATTTATGGACAGGAGAGTGGGCATCCCTGCCATCATTCTTGCCCTTGCCATTGCTTTTTCGAGAATGTACAACTTCATGCACTGGCCAACCGATATAATCGGCGGCATATGCATAGGCCTTGCCTCTGCAATCTTCATGAACTGGCTATTTAAGAAAAAGGGCTGGACTAAATAAGTCCTAAGAATTTTTCATGGATTCTGGTATCTTCATCAAGCTCAGGATGAAATGCCAGACCAATCTGATTTTTATATTGAACCGCAACGATTCGGTTGTCTACTTCAGCCAGAACCTTTGTAGATTTAGCATCTTTTACATAGGGAGCTCTGATAAAAGTCATATCAAAGTCTCCTATGCCGTCAAAGGGTGCTTTCTTTTTGAAGCTTCCAAGCTGTCTGCCATAGGCATTCCTCTCCACAACCACAGGGAGAGTGCCTAAGTATACATTGGAATCATTGCTGAGCTGCTCAGCCAGAAGAATCAGTCCTGCGCAGGTGGCAAGGGTTGGCATGCCGTCATTTATAAGTTTTCTAATAGAGGTAAGCATGTCCAGATCATTTAAAAGCTTGCCCTGTACCGTGCTTTCTCCGCCGGGTAAGACCAGCCCGTCTATATTGCCTATATCATCCTTTTTTCGTAATTCAACACATTCTGTTCCCAGCCCTTCAAGCATTTTCTTATGCTCAATAAAGGCTCCCTGAACAGCCAGAATACCGATTTTCATTTTACTGTCCCCGCTCTTCCATGATAATCTTGATTTCGCTCTCGTTGATACCAACCATTGCTTCTCCTAAGTCTTCAGATAACTCAGCAATCAATTTGGCATCGGTGTAGTTTGTTACAGCCTTAACAATCGCCTCAGCACGCTTTGCTGGATTGCCTGATTTGAAAATACCAGAGCCTACGAATACGCCCTCAGCACCGAGCTGCATCATAAGGGCAGCATCAGCAGGAGTAGCAACTCCACCGGCAGCAAAGTTGACAACAGGAAGCCTGCCCTTGTCATGTACATAGAGCACCAAATCATATGGAACCTGTAACTGTTTGGCAGCTTCAAACAATTCGTCCGGCTGCATAGAGACAATTCTTCTAATCTCAGAATTCATTTTTCTCATATGACGGACTGCCTGAACGATGTCACCGGTACCCGGCTCACCCTTGGTACGAATCATTGCAGCACCCTCATTTATACGGCGGAGAGCTTCTCCCAGATCTCTTGCACCACATACGAATGGTACTTTGAAATCCCTTTTATTGATGTGGTAGACATCATCAGCAGGAGAGAGGACCTCTGACTCATCTATGTAGTCGATTTCAATTGCCTGAAGAATCTGTGCCTCTGCAAAGTGTCCGATTCTGCATTTTGCCATAACAGGTATGCTGACAGCTTCCTGAATACCCTTAATCATTTTTGGGTCGCTCATTCTTGATACACCACCGGCAGCTCTTATATCAGCAGGGATTCTCTCCAGAGCCATTACAGCGCAGGCACCGGCAGCCTCTGCGATTTTTGCCTGTTCAGGTGTAGTTACGTCCATTATTACTCCGCCCTTAAGCATCTGGGCTAATCCTCGGTTAAGTTCGATTTGTGTCTGTGACATTTTATCTTCCTCCTTGAAATATATCTGAAGCCATAATATAATAAAACTGGTTATAAAAAAATACTCAAAACACACAAAAAAAAGATACCAGATAGGAGCGCAAAAAGTGTTAACCTACAGCTTTGAAAATATAGAGGGAACCCTGTATGAATATGTATATAACTGCATAAAAAATGACATTGTAGAGGGAAACATAAAACCTGGAGACAAGCTTCCGTCCAAGAGGAGCTTTGCGAGAAATAATGGTGTTAGTACCATTACGATTCAAAATGCGTATGACCAGCTTGCAAGCGAAGGCTATATTTATGCAATCCAGAAGAAGGGGTATTATGTGTCGGACATAAGCGGTATAAATGTACTGCCAAAGGACAGCAGGATAGTCCTGGATATAAATATACCAAAGGAAGAACACTACAGCTATGATTTGGCTGGAAATAAGATGAGCCCGGAGAATTTCCCTTTTTCAATATGGGCAAAGCTCACAAGAGAGGTCATATCCACCAGAAGGGATGACCTGATGAGGACATCGCCGATGGCGGGGGTGCCGGAGCTTAGAAGTGCCATAGCAGAGCACCTAAGATCCTTTCGTGGCATGCTGATAGACCCAAACCAGATTGTGGTTGGAGCAGGAACCGAGTACTTGTATGGTGTAATCGTCCAGCTTCTGGGTAACGACAAAATATACGCCATAGAAAATCCGGGCTATAAGAAACTGGTAAGCATCTATAAGCAGTACGGGGTAAGCCCTGTTTATGCGGATTTGGATGACAATGGACTGTCAGTGGAGGGCTTGAATAAATATGGGGCAGAGATAGCCCACATATGCCCTAACCATCATTTCCCGACAGGAATTACCATGCCGGTGAGCAGACGTTACGAGATGCTGGCCTGGGCAAATGGTGACGAGAACCGCTACATAATAGAGGATGATTATGACAGTGAGTTCAGGCGAAACGGCAAGCCAATCTCTACCCTTTTCAGCATAGATGCCTGCGAAAAGGTAATATATATGAATACTTTTTCAAAATCCCTGACACCCACCATACGAATGAGCTACATGGTGCTGCCTATGCATCTGGCAAACAGGCTCTATGAAAAGCTGTCTTTTTTGTCATGTACGGTATCAAACTTTGAACAGTACACCCTGGCTGAATTTATATCAAAGGGATATTTTGAAAAGCATATAAACAGAATGAGACTCTACTATCTGAGACAGCATGAAAAAATCAAGGATATAATCCAAAAAAGCAGTCTTGGAAAGAGATGCGAGATAATAGAAAATGATTCGGGACTGCACTTTATCATAAAGCTTGATACCAGAATTCCTGATAATGAGCTGGGGCAGAAGCTGAAGGAGAAGGGTGTGATGATACGCTCGCTGTCAGAGTATTATCTGAGAGAGGAACAGGCGAAGGAGCACTTGTATATAATCAATTACTCTAATCTGAATGAGGAGATACTTAGTGAGGCTTGTGAGCTGATTTATGGGTGTTTGGAGAACAGCATCGAATATATGTAGGTAAATCATAATGAACTGTGCAACAATCATAATTATTGCAGCAATAGCAACACCAATTGCAAAGTCATAGCATATGCGTGAGATATGGTTTTATGTGATGATCAAATGAGGTCTTCCGTTAATCGGTCAATGGGTATATACTCATATTAACCGAATTGGTCAACGGAGGCGGCTTATGAATGAAAAATTTTATGCATTGCCGGAAGAAAAACAATCGCAGATATTGAATGCTGCATATAAAGTATTTGCAATGAATCAATATAAGAAGGCACCAACCTCAGAAATTGCAGCAGAAGCCGGAATATCAAAGTCACTTTTGTTTCATTATTTTCATAATAAACTGGAGCTATATCTTTTTCTATGGAAGTATGCAGCGGATTTAACAAAAAAATACATGTGTAAATATAAGGTATATGAAACAGATGATTTTTTTGAATTGATGCGCCGAGGTCTGATGGCTAAGTGTGCAGTGATGAGAAAATACACATTTTTATCCCTGTTTTCCATTAATTCATACTTTGAAACCGAGTCGGATATTCAATCAATAATTCAACAGGATGTACAGGATGCTACTCATACGACATTGGAATTACTTCTGTCAATTTTGAATCTCGATTTCATCCGCAAGGATATAGAGTTTGCTCGTATATATAAAGAAATTTTGTATGCTTCAGACGGGATGCTAAAGTACTGGTACAGAACAGGGAATTATGATGTAACTGTTTTTGAACAGGAATATCTGGAAATGATAAATTATTGGGAAATAGTTTACGGAAAAGGGGACGGAAAATGACAGAAAACAGTTATAAAACACGCTGTGGCTGCATCCATTATTTTGTAAATATAATAGACAAGCAGAAAATTACGTTAGTGTTTTTGCCGGGACTTACAGCAGATCACAGGCTTTTTGAGAAGCAGGCAGAATATTTTGAGAAAAAACAGAATGTGTTTGTATGGGATGCACCATCACATGCATTATCCAGACCATTTACGAATAATTACAGTCTGTCTGACATGGCAGAATGGCTTGATGAAATCTTAGCAAAAGAGGAAATTTATAATCCAATCATTATCGGTCAGTCTATGGGTGGATATCTGGCTCAAATGTATATGGAATTATATCCGGATAAGATAAAAGGCTTTATCTCCATTGATTCTGCACCACTTCAAAAGTCTTATATGACAGCAATGGAAATATGGCTTCTTGAAAGAGCAGAGCCATTATATAAGATATATCCATGGAAAGCGCTTCTTAGGGCTGGTTCAAGAGGGTGCGCAGAGACGGATTATGGTCAGAATCTTATGCAAAAGATGATGATGTCCTATGATTCAGATCCTAAAGAATATGTAAGGCTTGCCGGCTTCGGGTACAAAATGCTTGCTGAGGCAATCAAAGCGGATCTGCCATATCGTATCAGTTGTCCGGCACTTCTTATCTGTGGCGAGAAGGATAAAGCGGGCTCAGCAAAAAGCTACAATAAAAAATGGCATCAGAGAGAAGGTTTACCGCTTAAGTGGATAAAGAATGCTGGTCATAATTCCAATACGGATCAGCCGGATGAAGTCAACAGACTTATAGAAGAATTTATCAGCGAAGTAGATAGAAAAGGAGTGTCCAGATGAAATTAAATATACAGTGGAAAAAAGTATTGTATGGAATTATATTGATAGTTATCGGTATAATATTGGCTGCTCTTCATTTTATTGTGGCTGGAGATGGTATCAGAGATTTCATTTCCAGTATTATTGCAGTTATATCGGTATTGGTAATATTAGTAGGAACTTATATTACATTAAGTGAAATCAAAAACTGTAAATGATAAATTTTAAAGTATTGTGAATGTTCTGCTAGTTGGTATATGGGATTGCAGGTGGTAATGGTTTGGAGCATGTTAGTACAGAAAAATTAAACAAGGTTTATGGTGTGGATATAAATCAGGAATACCTAACAATAACCAAAAAGAGATATGAGAATCTCTCTGATACTTTGGATTGCCTTTGTATAGATTTAGCTAGTGAGGCAGAAAAATTTCCGCAAGTAGATATGCTAATTGCGAACTTACTGATTGAATATATTGGATATGAATGCTTCAAAAAAGTAGTGACAGTGACAAAACCGGTATATGTATCGTGTATAATTCGGGTAAATGTGGATGATAGCTTTGTGTCAGAGTCTCCTTATTTACATGCGTTTGACGAGTTGGTACCTGTTCATCATCAAATGGCTGAACAGGAATTGCAGAATAGTATGAATGAAATTGATTACCATTTAATTCAGGTGTTAGAACATCAGTTGCCGAATGGAAAGAAATTTGTGCAATTCGATTTCTATAAACAAACAGTAACATAGAGATAAATTGAAATTGATGGAGGTAGTGTGAATTATGAAAAAGATTGTATGTGTAATGCTATGTATTCTGCTTGTATTTAGTTTGAGTGCTTGTGGCGGAAATGTTAAT
>URLU01000113.1 GCA_900548765.1 uncultured Lachnobacterium sp. | reverse complement strand
GATTTTATTGCTGGAAAGAGCGGCATATTTACATGAGTTGATGTAGTCCTCAATCTCCTCAATAATCTGTTCCATTCTACTGCTCATACGAATTTCTCCTTATCTGCTAATATTATATCTCGCATAAATTCTATCTATAAATTGCTCTGGAACGAATTTAGAAATATCACCACCATAGGATGCGAATTCCTTTACAATAGTCGAACTAAGGTATGAATAGTTCAAGTTGGTGGTTAAAAATATGGTCTCAATATTAGAATCCTGCACATGATTTGACTGAGCAATCTGAAGTTCATACTCAAAGTCCGTCACAGCGCGTAAGCCCCTTACAATAATAGTGGCATCTATCTGATTCATATAATCAACCAGAAGACCATCAAATGAGCCAACTGTTACATTTGGCAGATCCTTAGTCATCTCCTTAATCATGTTAACACGTTCTTCTAAAGAAAACAACGAATTTTTTGAACTGTTATTGAGTACTCCAACCACCAGCTCATCCACAATTTTTGATGATCTCTCTATGATATCTAAATGACCGAATGTTACCGGGTCAAAGCTTCCTGGGTATATTGCTCTTTTCATTATTTGTCCTCTGTTTTCTTTATAAACACATGCTGGTTGGTCTTGTAGGCTTTTGTCTTTACAATTTCAAAACCAATCTCACTTAAATAGTCAAAATCTGTCTCAAGTGAAGCCTCAACTACAATGGTTGTGTCCTCTTTGAGTAAAGGACTGTCCTGTAACTGATAGAGGACATCCTTTTCCAGCTCCTTATTATAAGGCGGATCCATAAATATTATGTCGAATTTGTACTTTCCCTCAAGAGTTTTGATGGCTGTAACAGCATCCGTTGTCATCAGCCTTGACTGAGTATCAAATTTGGTAAAATGGATATTGTCCTCAATACAGGCTGCGGCTTTTCTTGAATTTTCAACAAAGACGGCATAATTCGCACCACGGCTTATAGCCTCAAGTCCAATCTGACCGCTGCCTGCAAATAAATCAAGGAAATAAGAGCCTGGCACCTCAAACTGCAGGACATTAAATAATGTCTCTTTTGTCTTGTCCGTTGTCGGTCTGGTATCTTTTCCCTCAATCGTCTTTAGAGGAAGGCTTCTGGCTGTTCCTGCAATAATTCTCATAGCTGTCCTCCACTACTTCTGATCCTTTAATACATCCTTGTTTTTAATGATGTAATCAATCAGTGAAATGATTGTAAGGGCAAGTGCAACATAGATTAATACAGTGCCGATAACATCAAATACAGGATTTGGAATATCAATGATTAGGACAATAACCATAAGCATCTGGAATGTTGTCTTGAATTTGCCCCAGTAGCTTGCAGCTATTACCACACCATTATCTGATGCAATAAGACGGAAACCGCTGATAATAAATTCTCTTGAAATAATGATTATTACAATCCATGCTGGAAGCTGTCCTGTTGAAATAAGACAAATCATTGCAGAACATACCAGAAGCTTGTCTGCCAGTGGATCCATAAATTTTCCAAAGTTTGTCACAAGATTGTATTTTCTTGCAATTTTGCCATCAAGCATATCTGTAAGGCTTGCCACGATAAAGATTGCAACTGCAATGTAGTTTCCATAACCCTCAAAGTATGGCGCCAAAAGGAAAAAAACAAAAAATGGAATAAGTACTACTCTGAATAAAGTTAATTTGTTTGGTAAATTCATAATATCTCTCCTATCAAATCATATTCATATGCACCGATAACCTTGACTTTTACAATGTCACCAGTCATAAGTTCTTCATCAGTATTTATAAAAATATAGCCGTCAACATTAGGTGCGTCCCTGTAAGTTCTGCCAATATAGGCATTTTCATCTGCAACCCTGCCCTCTATAAAAGCATAGGTTTCCATGCCCTTAAGGGTCTTGTTTTTATCAAAAATAACCTCTTCCTGAAGTTCCATGACATCTGCCTGCCACTCTGCCTTGGTTTCCTCATCAATCTGATTCGGCATATCAAATGCCCTGGTACCCTCCTCAGGCGAGTAAGTGAAAGCTCCCAGCCTGTCAAACTCCATATCATTTACAAACTGCATAAGCTCCTCATGGGCTTCCTCTGTCTCTCCCGGAAAACCACAGATTAAAGTGGTACGCAGGGTAATGTCTGGAATACGCTCTCTCAAATGATTTGCCATGTCGATGATATCCTGCTTAGTTGTCTTTCTGTTCATGCGCTTTAAGATATCGTCATTACAGTGCTGTATAGGCAGATCAAGATAATGGCACACCTTTTTATTCCTGATAATAGAATCAATTAGTTCCTCGTAGATTTCCTCCGGATAACAGTACATTATTCTAATCCAGAAGAGTCCGTCTATTTTGTTTAATTCATCCAAAAGCAGGTGCAGGGACTTCTTACCATACAAATCCACACCATATAAAGTTGTCTCCTGGGCCACAAGGATTAATTCCTTGACACCGCCTGCTACAAGCTCTCTTGCCTGAGCTGCAAGCTCCTCCATAGGAACACTTCTGTAGCGCCCACGCACGGATGGAATCACGCAGTATGTACAATTTTTGTTGCAGCCCTCGGATATTTTTAAGTATGCAAAATGTCCGCCGGTTGTGACTACACGCTTTGTATTTAAGCTTGGGAGCCCCTCCAGAGTGTGCAGATTCTGGTACTTATGGTGGTCAAGTGTCTCCTTTACAGCTTCAAAAATAGAGTCATAAGAGTTAGTTCCAAGGATTGCATCAACCTCTGGTATCTCCTTAAGCACCTCATCCTGATAACGCTGTGCCAGACAGCCTGTTACAATAAGTGATTTACATTTGCCGTGCTTCCTGTACTCAGCCATCTCCAGTATGGTGTTTATACTCTCTTCCTTTGCGTCTCCGATAAAACAGCAGCTATTCACAATTATGATATCTGCATCCTCTTCATTATCTGTTAACTCGATGCCTTCTTGGGTTAACATTCCAATCATAAACTCAGAGTCAACCAGGTTTTTATCGCAGCCCAGTGAAATAAATAATAATTTCATATTACCTCTCTAAAAAAGGAATGACACAAAAGATGTCATCCCCTTTTGATTATTTATCCTCATCATCAGTAACAATTTTTACATCGCCACAATATAACTCTTCTACAGCAATAGATAATGGCTTATTGCATTTTGGATGCTCAATCTGTGTCTCAGCTCCGTCGATAAGCTGGCGGGCTCTCTTTGCAGCAGCGATTACAATCGAATAACGACTGTTTACTACTGGTTCCTCACCAATTTCTACGCCTTCATTAACTACCTTCATTAATTCTACATAAGATGGATGTATCATGTTTATTCTCCTTTCGAAAAGCTTAATAGCTCGTTTCGCATATTATTTATAAAATCTAAATTAGATGTGATTGTATGCGCTGCAACTGCTTCCTTCTGATTAGAATTTTCGGCAGTTATGATATTGTCAATCAAATCAACTGCATCATCCAGCACATCATTTACGATTAAATAATCGTATTCTTCTACACCTAATGATTCTTCATAAGCTCTGCTCAGTCTTGCATTTACCACATCGGGAGTCTCAGTTCCTCTGCCGATTAACCTGTCCTTTAAAATCCCAGCACTTGGAGCTGTCACAAATAAAAGCTTTGTGTCAGGGAATTTCTTTTTAATTTTAAGAGCTCCCTGTATCTCAATTTCAAGTATTACATTCTGACCAGCATTTAATTTTTCCTCTACATATGTCCTTGGAGTACCATAGTAGTTTCCGACATACTGAGCATATTCAACCAACTTGTCTTTCTCAATCATGTCTTCAAATTCTTCTTTTGAAATAAAGAAATAATGCTTACCATGCTCCTCGCCTGGTCTTGGCTGTCTGGTGGTTGCGGATATGGACAGCGAATACTTATCACGGTATTTCTCCATAAGCCTGCCAACTATTGTGCCCTTGCCTGCACCTGAGAAACCAGAAATAACAACTATAACACCTTTGTTACTCATTTTGTCCCTTATCTCCTATTCTATATTCTGAATCTGTTCTCTGACTTTTTCAATATCAGTTTTTAAATTAATACCAGTATCAGATATCTCTATATTATTTGCTTTAGAGAGAATAGTATTTGCCTCCCTGTTCATCTCCTGTGCGATAAAGTCAAGCTTTCGTCCTACACTGCCGCCGGCTGTCAGAGTGTCCTTAGCTGTCTGGATATGGCTTCTCAAACGGACTGTCTCCTCATCAACACAGATTTTGTCAGCATATATTATGACTTCCTGGGCGATTCTTGAATCATCAATCTGCTTATCGCTGAGTATATCCTTGAGTTTTTCCTCAAGTCTGGTGCGATAATCCTTCATGATAAGTGGTGAACGCTCCTCTATGAAATCTACATATGTAAGCATATTGTCAAGCTTGCTGCATAAATCATTTTTGAGATTCTCTCCCTCTGTGATTCTGCTTGCAACAAACTGCTCACAGGCTCCTCTGATTGCCTTTTCCAAGTCAACCCAGAGCTCTTTCTCGTCGATTGCCTGCTCCTCCATGACGAACACGTCAGGGTATCTAGACAAGGTACTCACTCTGATGTCATTGTCCAGTCCGAATTCCTCTGCCATGCTGTTCAAATGCTTGAGATACTCAGCAGCCAGACCGGAATTGTAGACCAGCGAGTAATTGTCCTCTGTGTAGTCCTCGTATGTTATATATACATCAACCTTGCCACGTTCGATATATTCCTTTAAGAGGTTTCTGATTGAACTCTCAAAAAAATTAAGCTTTTTGGGCATTTTGATGTTAACATCGAGGTATCTGTGGTTTACGGATTTAAGTTCTATTGTGAACTTGCGTTTTTCATTTGCAACCTCAAAGCGGCCAAATCCTGTCATACTTTTTATCATTTTATTGTCCTTTCGAGTACTTTTTTAAAAAAGTACATACGCATAGATGATGTTATTATATCCTTCCTTGCGATTTTCGTCAAATATATTTATAATATATGAATATATTTCGGAGGTAAAACATGGCATTAGACGGAGTAGTAATCTCAAATCTCGTATTTGAACTGAATAATACAATACTAAATTCAAAAATAAGTAAAATCGCACAGCCTGAGTCAGACGAGCTTCTGCTCACCTGTAAGGGCAATGCAGGAAGCTTCAGACTGGCACTTTCTGCCAGTGCTTCCCTTCCCTTTGTGTATCTCACAGATGAGAATAAGCCAAGTCCTATGACAGCACCTACCTTTTGCATGGTTTTAAGAAAACACATTGCAAACGGACGTATCACAAAAATATACCAGCCTCATATGGAGAGAATAATTGATATCGAAGTAGAACACTTAAATGAAATGGGCGACTTGTGCCACAAGGTGCTGATTATTGAGCTTATGGGCAAGCACTCAAATATCATATTCTGCGACGAGGACGGCACAATAATAGACAGCATAAAGCGAGTTCCTGCATCGGTAAGCTCTATCCGTGAGGTGCTGCCTGGCAAAAAATACTGCATACCAGCCACCCAGGAGGACAAATTCAATCCTCTGGCAGTGGATAAAGCACAGATTCCTGAAATCCTGAAAAGCAAGCCTGCAAGCCTTGCAAAGGCCGTGTATACATCATTCACAGGACTGAGTCCATTGATTGCAAATGAGCTTGCCTACAGGGCTGGACTCGACGGGGATATGCCGGTAGCTTCATTTTCGGAGGATGAGCTTAAGCATCTGGCTAATCATTTTTCATGGTTTGTGGATGATATCAAAAACAATAACTACACCCCTGTTATTTATAGAATCGGAAATGAGCCAAAGGACTTTTATTCCTTTAAGCTGACAGAATATCAAAGTATGGATGAGAATACCTACTCTTCTATCTCAGAAGTCTTAGAAAGCTATTACAGGGAGAAAAATATATATACAAGAATCCGCCAGAAGTCTGTGGATTTAAGAAAAATTGTCTCTACAGCCCTTGAGAGAAACCAGAAAAAATATGCCCTGCAGCAAAAACAGATGAAGGATTCCGAAAAAAAAGAAAAATACAAGCTCTATGGCGAGCTTATAAACACCTACGGATATGGCGTTGAGGAGGGAGCCGACAGCCTCATAGCCTGCAATTACTATGACAACAATAAAGAAATCAAAATACCTCTTGACCCAGCTCTTACGCCTCAGGAGAACTCCCAGAAGTATTTTGACAAGTATGGTAAGCTAAAACGTACCGCAGAAGCCCTGCAGGAGCTCTTAATCGAGACCAAAAATCAGATTGACCATCTGGAATCCATCCAGAACTCTCTGGACATAGCTGTAACCTCTGATGATTTGGTACAGATTAAGGAAGAACTGGCAGAATATGGATTCATAAAGAAAAACCGCTCTGGCAAAAGAGTAAAGGTCAAAAGCAAACCCTTCCATTATATTTCTTCGGATGGCTACGATATATATGTGGGAAAAAACAATTACCAGAATGATGAGCTTACCTTTAAGCTTGCTACAGGAAATGACTGGTGGTTCCATGCCAAGGGCATGCCGGGCTCACATGTGATTGTAAAAGCCAATAATGAAGAACTGCCAGACAGGGTATTTGAAGAAGCCGGGAAACTGGCAGGCTACTACTCTAAGGGACGTGACAGTGACAAAATTGAGATAGATTACCTGCAGAAGAAAAATGTAAAGAAACCAAACGGCAGTGCTCCGGGCTTTGTTGTCTATTACACCAACTACTCACTGACCATACATCCTGATATTTCAGGTATTAAATTAGCGGATGAATAACTACAAATTCATCCGCTTAATCTGTTCGTTCATGAACTTATTCATTTGCAGGCGAAGCGCCCTGTTTTCCTCTTTTTTTAAATCAGGGTCATCAGAAAGCACTTCCTTTACTGCTTCTGATGCATTCTGGAGCACATCTGCATCCTGATATATATCTGCAAGCTGGAAGGCTAAATCACCACTCTGGCGTATGCCAAAGAAATCACCGGGACCTCTGAGTTTTAAGTCTTCGCTGGCAATATAAAATCCATCATTTGAATTATTAAGGATTTCCAGACGTTTTTTAGCATTCTTGGAATTAGAAGAATTAATCATAATGCAATAGGATTGTGAATCTCCTCTTCCCACTCTGCCTCTGAGCTGGTGGAGTTGGGCAAGACCAAATTTATTGGCATCCTCAATCATCATAACCGTGGCATTAGGCACATTTACCCCTACCTCAACTACTGTGGTGGATACAAGAATCTGGATTTCATTTCTGGCAAACTGCTCCAT
>URLU01000112.1 GCA_900548765.1 uncultured Lachnobacterium sp. | reverse complement strand
ATGGCTTCCACCAGTCTTTTTCATCTCCATATAGTTGCCATATTTTAATTTTAGGATATTGTCAAAACCTACAGGTACCGGGATAAGTATATTTTCAAATTTGTACAGTACCGCCTGATCATAATCTGCTTTCTGTACATAGTAATCCTGCCCATTTACCAGTCTGTGCATCGCAGTTACATAATCTGCATCTGCTTCACCATATAAGCCTTCAACCTCATCCATTAATATCATAAGCTCTTGTTGAGATGGATATGAGTCCTCAAAATTCATTTGACAGGCATTCTCTATTTTCCTTACAATTTCTTTAAATTTCTCATGTTCACCTCGCAGTCTCAGGTCTATTGCCTCGGCAATCAACCTGATTACCTGCTTTTGTTCCTCCTCCAGTTCCTTGTCACGAGGCACATAGTCCACAGGGAACACATCAACTCCCACCTCATATGGGCAGCCATGATACTGCTTCAATATATTTCTCTCTATACTAAATCCTCTAAAATTCACAACTCGTGTAACATTAGTCGGCCAATTTTCTGTATTATATATTCCATTCCATTTAATTTCATTTGAGTAATTGTTGAGCACGTCAATAAAACGTAAATAATCAGGGCGTAGCATGCATATATCCATATCATCATCCCATGGTACAAATCCTTTATGGCGTACAGCCCCTAATAAGGTACCCCAATCTGCAAAATATTTAATTCCGTTTTCCTTGCATATCCTATCAATATTTTCAAGCACTTCGAGCTGTGCTGCCCACACGCTCTTCATCATTGGTTCAACAACAAAACCACATCTTTCCTCTTCTTCAAAAAAAGTTTTATCAAATTCTAACATTCTTCCCCCATATAATCAGTCTAAAAAGTCCTATAAGCTTTTTAAAAAAGGTCACGCATATGCGTGACCCTTTTTCAGTATTGTGTACGAATACTTTAACAATATTAGTAATAACTAAATTACTGAAGTAATGATAAAACACCCTGTGTAGACTGATTAGCCTGTGCAAGCATAGACTGTCCAGCCTGCTGAAGAATGTTATTCTTAGAGTATTTAACCATCTCATCAGCCATATCTGTATCACGGATACGTGACTCAGCTGCTGTAACATTCTCAACAATGTTGTCTAAGTTGTCAATTGTGTGCTCAAGACGATTCTGCATAGCACCGAATGTTGAACGGAATCCAGAAATAGTCTCGATATCTGTTGAAACAGCAGTAATTGCTGCCTTTGCAGAAGCAGTATCTGTGATGGCACCAACTGTACTTGCCACCTTAACACCCGCAATTGAGATTGTGTTTGCTTTATCAGCTGTATATCCAGCGAATATTGCAACTCCAGATCCGTTTAACATCTTCTTACCATTGAAATCTGTTGTAGAAGCGATACGAGTAATCTCAGTCTTAAGCTGCTGCACCTCAGAGTTAATAGCCTCAATATCCTTTGAAGCATTTGTACCATTAGCAGCCTGAACAGCTAACTCATTGATACGCTGAAGCATTGAATGAACTTCTGTTAAAGCACCTTCAGCTGTCTGTACTGCAGATACACCATCCTGTGCGTTTGTAGAAGCTCTGTCGAGACCTCTGATCTGCTTACGCATCTTCTCAGAAATTGAAAGACCTGCTGCATCATCTGCTGCACGGTTAATTCTGTAACCAGAAGATAACTTCTCTGTGCTCTTTGCCTGCTGACCTGCTGTGATGTTAAGAACTCGGCTAGCGTTTGCTGCCTGCATGTTGTGCTGTACTACCATAAAATTTTTCCTCCTTGAAATTAATCTGTCTTCCTTGACAGATATACTTAATTAATTTGTTGTCCGTTTCCACCAGGGACGTACACTCCGCGGCTTCCACCTTAGGCAGGTTTCCTGCCCTTGTACCTTATATATCGGAAGCTTTCTCCGATACTTTATAGTAAAAATAAATTTTTTTGACCTAAGTCCAAATTTATTTTTTGCTATCCCAGAATTGTGGCTCCACTGCATTCATTTTCATCATATTCTGATAATAATTGCTGACAGCCCTGCCACTGTGCTTTACTCCTCTAATCTGGCTCCGAATCTCTCCAAACCTTCGCTGAGCCTTCTCTTTATTTCTGGCCTCTATAGCCTGAATCTGGATGCTTCGGCTAGTGACATTCCGAATCAGCTCCTGCATATGCCTGATGCTGTCCTTATATGCCTCCTTATTGGCTGCCAGTTCTTCACCCACTCTCTGGTAGAGCTGTTCAAAGCCATCATCCAATTGGGTAAGCTTTGATATCAGCACTTCCTTTTCCTGCACGTTTTCTTCAAACATTTCTGGTGTCATATTTTCATCATCCAGTATGTCTGACTGTTTCTCGCAGAGCAATTGTAAGTGCATCAGTATATCAGACTTTTTGGTCAGACTATCTTCCAGTACTGCTATGTAACTGTTGTTTGACATATATTATCTTCCTCTTAGGCAATGGCTGTGCCATTCTTGGTTTTCTCCATTACTTCCTTCCATGTATCACGCATGGTACGGAGGTGCTTAAGCACCTCCTCCAGTATTTCTGTATCTTTTTTCATATTTGCCTGAATAAGTCTCTGCATCAGATACTTATACACATTGTCAAAATCCTTAGCCACATCATATTTGAAGTCCAAGGTTGCCTGGAACTCTCCTACGATTCGTTCTGCCTTCTGTATATTTGTATTTGCCTTTGCATAATCCTTCTTCTCTATGGCAACTATTGCGATATTACAAAACTTAATAGCTCCGTCATACAGCATCAGTGTCAGCTCCGCTGGTGATGCCATGGTTATCTTATTCTTAGCATACGCTTCGTATCCGTTTGCAGGTGTCATCCTTTACCTCCCACATTTCCACTTCTATTTTCCAAACAATGATGATAATGAAGATGTACTGCTCTGCATCTTGGCAAGCTGTTTCTCCATGTTAGAGAACTGCTTGTAGTATCTGTTCTCCAAATCCTCTATCTTTGTCTCCCAATTTTTTATCTGGGTTGTGTAACTGTTATAGTCCTTTGTCATCTGCTTATCATTATAGATGGTGTATGCACTGCTCATTGTGGTAGACTTCATCTTGGTATCAAGGGCTGAGTAGAGTCCTGATGTAAGCTGCTTCATGAACTCTTCCACATCCTCCGGATTATTCGTAATCATATCCAGAAGCTTATCTGTATTGCCAGATGTATTACTATCATCCTCATCACCATCAATATGGTAAGCATACTGCTCATTTTTGGCAGCGTTCAAATATCCCAATGTATGTATTCCAAAGCTTGCCAGTGAATATGACTTTCCATTTACTGTATAACTGCTCATCATTGCAGTAGTCATAGAGTTCATTACTCCGTCAATTGTACTATCGTTTCGTAGAATGGCGTCTTTTATCTTGGTTTCCCACTTCTCTACCTCAGAGTCAGACATATCTCTCTTCTCGTCATCTGTAAGTGGCTCATATCCCTTTGCTGAATCAGCATTATAGAGACCCGTAAGCTCATTTATTATACTGTTATACTCTGTCAGAAAATCCTTTATCTTGTCGTAAAGTCCCTGTGTATCTGTATCTGTACTGATAGTGAGTGATTCACCTGCAGCCGTTGTACCTGTTGCTTTGATTGTAAGACCATTGATGTTGAACACATTTGAGCTTGATGTAAACTCAGCATCATTAAGTGTAATCTTAGCATCCTCAGCATCTACTCTTGTAGCACCACTGCTGACAGGGATATTTGCAAAATTACTGTCCACTATATCCTTTGCACTCATTATCTGTTCAGCATACTTATCAGCCAGTGCCTTAAGCTCTGTATCTCCCATGCCTGTGTAGTCCTTGACATCCCAGTAGCTGTTATCCTCATCAGCTATAACAGCATCATTTGCTGCTTTCTTGGCAGGAATAGTCTCATCAAGCTCCTTCTGGGCTGCTTCTCTCTCATCTGTGGTCAGATAGTAAGCTGCCTTATCATCATCTGTGTAGATGGCGTTGTCATCCACAGCTATCACTGTCTGTACATTAGATTTTAATTTATCCAGCTTGGTAGAATCTGTCTTTGTCTCGCCATCATCTCCTGTAGACTCAGTGGTAAGTCCCGTAGATTTTGCCAACTCACTGACCTTATCATCATATTTAGTCCAGCCAATTGTATCTACAGCTTCGAATATATCCTTTACTTCACCTGTCTCATTGTTGACATATGTATATTTACTGTTGCTATGCTTTAAGAGCTCTACCAGCTGCTCCCTGTCAGCCTTGGCATCCGCATTGGTGTCATCCCCTGCGATATACTCATTCACCGCATCCTTGGCATTAGAATAAGATATCTTGGTCTTAAGGCTGCTCTCCTTAAGTGCCAGCTCTGCATTACTGTCATAGGCATTCTTCAGGTTCTTAAGTATCTCAAGCATTGCATCAGATGTCTCTGATGTTGTTCCCTTTGCATAGCTTGCCATCTTCTTATAGTTTTCCCGGTCGGATGCTGAGCTTACACACAGTCCTGCTGCATTAAGTGCATTAAGTCCTGCCTTGCTTGAGCTTGCAATAGCAAAGTCGTTATCCTTTCCAGTTTCCTTGGCACTTACAAAGATACGTCTGTTAGTCTCATCATAGCTTGCATTTACTCCTGCGTCTTTAAGCTTTGATACCAGATCGTCAATTGTAGTTGTAGCGCTTACCTCTATGTCCTTCTTAGTTGTGCCTACTGTGACAGAAAGTGTTGTATCTCCGTCTGTGTAGCCTAAATCTGCTAAGGTTGTGCTTCCTGTTGTGCCTTTCTTAAGCTCTGCGCCTGTCAGGTAGCCTGATGTGGCAAGCTTCTCAATTGTCAGCTTCTGTGTTCCATTTACAGCAGAGCTGCTGGCAGTTACAGTTGCCTTTGTAGAATCAGACACTGTTGTCTTCTTCATATTGTAGGCAGTTGAGAATCGCAGATTACTAATCTTGCTGTATAATCCGTATACCTTTGTATTTATTGACTTGAAAGCATCCTGCTTCCACTGAAGCTTGGTCTGCGCTTTCTGGAGTTTCTCTTTCTTCGCTGTCTGTGTAGCTACCATTGCAGTTACAAGGGATTCTGTATCAAGTCCTGATACCATGCCTGATACTCTTATTCCTGATGACATAGCCTTACCTCCTGTTCTTTTCTATCTTTACTATCTTTTCTCATCTACCATAATTCCCGCCATCTCCCAGACCTTGGCTATCATGTCCAGGGTCTTCTCCGGTGGAAACTCTTTGATTACTTCCTTTGTATCCTTGTCAACGATTTTGATCATGACTCTGTTTGTAGCCTCATGCACACCAAAAATCGCTTCTCTGTTGCTCATATTCTTGTTGATTTTCTCCACAGACTGACGAATCTGCTCATTGCTGGCCTGACCTTCCTCTCTGATGACAATCTTGCCATCATTGTCAGAAGCCTCTCTTACATCATCACTGCTCTCAGTGATAACCGGCTGCTTTGCATCCTGTGTCGCAGTACTTGCATCAGCCGATGCCGAAGCCGGCTGAGTCTGTGTAGCTGATACCGAACTTCCCTGTCCCTGATAACTACCTGTGACATTATTTAATCCATTGATTTTCATTTCGCACCTCCATGTGATTGCAATCATGAGTTACTGTATTTATTTCTGCTCCCCACACCTGACTTTTCAAGCCAAATGCAGTGAGCGGATTCCTATCTACAACATATATCGGACGTTCCCCCGATTTAATAACCCCGGCATGAACAAAATCGCAGTCAAAGCTCCTAGAACAAATCCTTGAGTGCTGTCAGTGCCTCTGCATCTACAGCTTCCTTTGTCTCCTCTTTTATCTGGTTATAGACTTCTTTTCTATAGACTGGCACATCCTTTGGAGCCGATATGCCGATTTTAATCTGATCACCGCGAATCTCAAGTATACTGATTTCGATATCATTGTTTATCATGATTGATTCGCCTTTTTTTCTTGTCAATGCCAACATATCCTACTCACCTGCCTTCTCTTCTTTTCTGGCTTTAAGCAGCTCGTATATTGGGAAACGTACCTGCATGTCGTTTTCCACTACAATCTGGCTTGCGAGCAATGTGTCTGTATTGATAATGATAGGTCCCTTCATGTTGGCTGTCATCTTTGTAATGTCAGATGGCACTGTAACTGTCACCAGCACATAGAGATTATCCTCTGTGAACTCTCCCAGTGGACTGATGAGCTCGTCGTTTACTATAGGATTGTAATCCGGAATAATTACATTTGGCTGCATAACCGGCATTGCAAAGGATGGCTCATCAAGTGACTGAAACCACATGATGTTTCCCTTTCCTTCCTTTTCATTATCATACAGGATGGTAAATTTCTTCATGTCGGGAAATCCCACCATTCCATTTATAAATGTGATAATCTTGCTTTCGTCTATTTCTATTTCCCCAAATAATCTGGTCTTCGCCTTCATGGCATACCCTCCTTTTCGCTCCGCGAGATATATGATACTTCCTATTGCCCAGCTCTTTCATTCTTCAAATCAAAGCTGCACAGCTATTTTCTACACATACTTATTTATGTGGCATACAGCCTAAAGCTGCTGCTTTCATGCATATTAAAGCATGTAATTACAGGTAGTTTAACAATGTCTGCTGCTCCACCTTAGATGCCGCTGTAAGACTTGCTGTATAAGCATTATACATAGCATAGTAGTCTATGATAATGTCAGAGATATCTCTATCCTCATTATTTGACTTGAGCTCCTCGATTGTTGTCTGCTGGTTTTCAACTCTGGTCTGTATGAGGGATATTCTGCTCTCTGTGCTTCCCACATTTGATATTGCCAAATTTACATTATCCAGATAGCCATCACAGTTTGAGATATACTGGCCATATGTCTTCTGCAGGTTATCATCTGCATAGGATGCCTCCTGCTCTGCTGCATCCAGATAGCTCTGGAGTATCTTCTGTGAGTCTTCTCCTGAGTACTGCTCCTCTGCCATCATGGATTTGATTTTATCCACTTTTTCATGAGCCTGAATAGCATCCTGGACAATATTTATCATCTCATCCACGTCTCTCTTGATGCTTGTGTCAAGCACATCACATGCCAGTGTATTTACTGCTATATCAGTATTTGTAGCTACTGTGTACTTGATGTACTGCTGGTCATCAAATTTATACTTCACCGGATTTGCTGCATCTGTCTTGTTGATACAGTTGTAGTAGAACTCAGGTCTGGCATCCTCTGCTTCAAAGCCTGTCTTATCATAAGTCACATCCAGGCTG
>URLU01000111.1 GCA_900548765.1 uncultured Lachnobacterium sp. | reverse complement strand
TATTTTGTTCTGCAAAACAACTGTATATCATCTGATTATCGAAAGTTAGTGTGTGGGAAGCTCGGCAGGTAGAAAAGATATAATAATAAGGGAACACAGATGAGAAAAGAAGAGAGACAAAGACAATTATTTGTTAGGCTGGTAACAGCGTTTTTAATACTTGTTGCATCTATTATGATTATTGTAACAATTGTGACAGTTCAGAAAAATAAAACAACAGAGGAAGAGAAGCAGACCGAGGTCACAGTTACAAAATATGTGGCAGACCAGCCGGAGCTGGATGTGGAGCTTCTTACAGTAAATGAATATTCAAGACCGGGAGCTGCCCTTGAGCAGGTCAATGGTATAGTGGTTCATTATACAGCCAATCCGGGAACCACTGCAATCCAGAACAGGAGCTATTTTGAAAATCTGGCAGAGACCCATGAGACCAAGGCGAGCAGCCATTTTGTCATAGGCCTGGACGGGGAAATAGTCCAGTGCATACCTTGTAATGAAATCTCATATGCCTCAAACGACAGAAATTCAGACACCATATCTATAGAATGCTGCATAGAGGACGAAACGGGCAAATTCAATGGCAATACATATGAGTCGCTCATAAAGCTTACCACCTGGCTTATGGGGCGGTATGATTTGTCTGTGGATGATGTAATCAGGCACTATGATGTGACCGGCAAGAATTGTCCTAAGTATTATGTGGAGCATGAGGATGCCTGGGAACAATTCAAACAGGACCTCTTAGACTATATAGAGGAGAATGGCATTGAAAAAGAAGAGTAAATCCTATACAATGGACTAAGGATTTTGACCTTTGGTTTAGAGAAAAAGGAGTATTCTTTGAAACAGATAATATCAGATTTAACAGCACAGAATAATATAAGAGAAAACCTGAGTAATCTCAGAAAAGAGATAAAGGAAGAGTCAGCCTGTGAAGAGGCAAAAGAGCTGCTTTCGGACAAGAAAGAGCTGATAGAGGGCTTTCTGGAGAGCGGTGATGCCAAGACCAGAAAGAACGCAGCCCTGCTTATAGGTGACTTGAAATGGGATGATTCAGTTGATAAGCTTTTTGATGCATATAAGAACGAGACTACGCTTTTTGTAAAAAGTGCATATCTTACAGCAATTGCAAATCTTAAGGCAGATAAGCTTTTGCCGGATTTGAGAGATAAGCTCGAGGAGCTTCAGGGCATGGAAGTGGCAGAAGAGAACATGAAGCACCATCAGGAGGAGCTTAGAGCCTTAAATAAAATTATAATAAAGTATGAGGGCATAACCAGACATACAGCAATTACCTCAGGTCAGGATATGGAGCTTTTGCTTGTGACTAACAGAAACCATCGTGAAGTGGTGAGAAGAGAGCTGGAAAATGACCTTGGAATAAAAACAGCAAAGGTTCATCCATTAGGAGTTATGGTGCAGACAGATAACATAAAAAAGATATTTGCTGTGCGAAGCTTCAGGGATATGCTTTTTTCAATCCACACAGGAGGACTTCTGGACTCAAATCCGAGGAAGGCTGCTGAGCAGCTGTGGAAGTCAGACCTGTATAAGCTTCTTACAGATTTGCATAAGGAGCCGGCACCCTTTTATTACAGAATAGAGTGCAGAAGCAGTATGGATTTGGACAAGCGCAGTGACTTTTCCAAGAAGCTTGCCTCAGCCCTTGATGGGTTAAGCGGCGGCATGCTTATAAACTCAGCATCTGACTATGAGGTTGAGCTCAGGTTAATCGCAAACAGAGAGGGAAAGTTTTTTGCGGCAGTAAAGCTTTATACCATAGCAGACCATAGATTTGATTACAGAAAAAACGCCATATCAGCATCCATCCACCCATCCACAGCAGCACTTTTGATGGAGATAGCAAGACCTTATCTCAAAGAAAATGCACAGATTATGGATCCTTTCTGCGGAGTGGGAACCATGCTTATAGAGAGGGATAAGAAGCAGGCTGCCAGGGAGGTTTATGGAACGGACATATTCGGTGACGCAATCGAGATGGCAAGGGAAAACACAGAGCTTGCAGGCGGAAAATACAATTATATACATAGAGACTTTTTTGACTTTAAGCACGATTATCTCTTTGATGAGATAGTCACAAATATGCCAATGCGTGGCAGGAAGACAAGGGAAGAGATGGAGAGCTTCTATGAGGAGTTTTTCGACAAGGCAAAGGAGATTCTGACAAATGAGGGTATTATCATCATGTATACAAATGAAATCGGCTTTGTAAAAAAACATCTGAGGCTCAATCAGGATTACAGGCTCATACAGGAGACCTGCATACAGACAAAGGGAGACTTTTACTTACTTATAATGACATTAAAGAGGTAGTTAGGTATGGAATATGAAGGATTAATAGACCCTAAAATATTGCAGAGATTACAGGATTATTTCTGCCAGGCTAATGGCATATACCTTGCCTGTGTGGGCAGACAGCTGGGAGTTTTAACCAAGGCCTATGGCAGCAGGGCAGAGCGTGAATTTGTACACAGCATGATAGACAAGGACACCTATATGTCTCTGCTAAAGAAGCTGCAGAACAGCTCTGTTGAAAATGTGATAGAGGAGCCGGTTGATTTTAATTTCATCAAGATGGCTGGAATTACCACCAGACTTGAGGATGACAGTCAGTTATCCTGGGTAGCAATAGGCGTGATTAAAGAAAATATACCGGAGGGCTTTGAACTGCCAGAGGGAATTATGTCCACCTCAGAGGAAAAATTCTATCATGCCATAGAACTTCTTGAGATAGTTACAACTAACTTTATAGAGGCGAAGGTAGAAGAGAAAAAGGCTCAGGATGACATGCAGGAAAAGAGTGACCAGGAGGCAAAGACTGAGTCTGAATTAAAAAAGACCGCTGCCATGACAGAAATCATCAGGCTGCTGGGCTCTGATGAAGGCTTTAGCAGTATAGTGCAGAGTGCCTTAAAGCAGGTGTGCTCTACACTTGACATATCCTATGGCTATCTGGTCCGGGAGAAAACAGACAGCGAGTATGAAATCCTGTGTGAGTACAGAACCCAGAGAGATGGCAGGTATGTGCCTATATACAAGACCGTGGCAGGAGAGGATGTACCATTTTTTACAGGTAAGCCTTATATGATATCCTATGACACAATAAAGCCTGAGAATTTCAGAAAGCTCTTTGAAAAAAATATGATAAAGGCTGCCATATATCAGCCTATAATTGTACATGGCAGAAATGAGATGTATCTGTGCTTTTGTGAGCATGAGAAGGACAGAGTATGGACCGTTTCTGACATAAGCTTTATAAATGAGGTCAAGAGCGTTATCCAGAGTGTGTTAAACAAGAGGATAGATAAGAATTCCCTTGCAAGCTCCTTTGCTTCCCTTGAGGACATACTGGAAAATGTGGGCTGTGGCATATATGTGGCAGATTCCATAAACAGAAAAATCCTTTACTCAAACCGGTATTTTAAAAATGCCTTTGGAGAGGCTGTAAGTCAGGGAAAGCTTGATGATGTCATATTTGCACATATGGAGATAAATAAGGAAAGTAGCTACGAGGAGTGTTACCTGGCAGAAAACAATATGTGGGCAGACATACACAGGAGCTCGATTAACTGGGTGGACGGCAGGGCAGTTATGCTCTGCACCATCTATGACACCACAGACAAGAAGCTGTATCAGCAGGAAATCGAAAAGAGCGCAAAACTCGACTATCTGACAGGACTGCCTAACCGCAGAAGCTGTGAGCAGGACTTGGACAGATGTATAAGAATGGCAGAAATTTCAGGAAAGCAGGGAGCCTTAATCTATATAGATTTAGATGATTTTAAGTCTGTAAATGATAATATTGGGCACCGATATGGCGATGCAGTCCTCAAATCGGCAGCTCATCATCTGAGAAAAATCGAAGAGATAACTGACAGCATATACAGGGTTGGAGGAGACGAGTTTATTGCAATTGCAAAGGAGATAACAGAGACTGACCTAAAGAGGATATGTGATGAAATTATAAAGGTCTTTGAACTTAAGAACTGCTCAATAAGTATAGGAGCAGCCTTATATCCTGTGGATGGAAATAAGGTCAGCGACATAATCGACAGGGCAGACAGGGCTCTTTTTGCAGCCAAGAAAAAGGGCAGAAACTGCCTTGTAAGCTATGGTGAACTGAATGACAATAAAAGCAGCGAGCATGACATGAAAAGTGTTATGAAAAGTGCTGTAAAGGATGATATAGATCAGTTTGAGGTATATTATCAGCCAATAGTAAATAATAAAAAGCCAAACTGTCCATGCGAAGGGGCAGAGGCTCTGGTCAGATGGAATTCCCCTGAGCTTGGACTGCTGCTGCCAGACCAGTTTATGCAGACTGCTGAGTATCTGGGAGTGCTTAATGCAATCGGTGGACATGTGCTTGCCCATGCCATAAAGCGTTGTAAGTACTGGAATGATATGGGACATCCTGAGTACAGAGTCCACATTAATCTCTCGGATTCGCAGATAATGTCCCAGAATACAGCGGCAGATATCAAGGAAGCCCTTGAAACATCAAGGATTAATCCTGCAAATGTTCATCTGGAAATAGCAGAGCATCAGGGTCTGCAGGACAGAGACCAGTTTATAACTGCCCTGGCAAAGCTAAAAGAGCTTGGTGTAAGCCTTGAACTCGATAATTTTGGACAGGCATCATCCTCTGTAAACAGCATCAAGGATTTTTCTGTAGATGGTGTGAAAATAGACAGGGCTGTCATAAAATCCATGGACACAGATGACTTTGCCGGAGCTATGCTTAAGGCTGTGATAGATATGTGCAGGACACTTGATGTCAGAACCTATGCTGTGGGAGTGGAAGACGAGGTCCAGCATGGCGTGGTGACAGAGACAGGGGCTGATTTTGTGCAGGGATATTATTTCGGACTGCCTGTTAGGGAGCAGGAATTTGAGGAAAAGTTTTTGTGATGTGAATATGGCAAAATAAAAGGTCTGGAGCTGGCAGCTCCGGACCTTTTGTATTTTTAGGCTTTAGTCTGCTAAATGCATGTTAACGAGTTTCGCAATAGAGAAACAAAGTATGCATGAAGCAATAATCCACCTGCTATGCGGGTGGAATCAAATATTTATTACATAAATATCCTGATTAATCCCAGAATCAGAAGGTGAACAGGGTAAAACCAATAAAAGAACCATTTAGAGAAAACCCTTCCTTTTTCCATCCGCTTTCCATTATAGAGATAGGTAATGACAATTCCTGACAGCCCGGTGCCGACTATGCTTCCCAAGGCATATAAGATGTTGGTTGTCATTGAGAATCTGCCGATTCCACCAGCCAGGTTAAAGGCAGCGAACAAAAGCACTGCGATAATAAATGATAATTTGATTTTCTTATCTGAACCCTTGCTCCATATAAAAAGCAGGGTAAATACCGGAGCTAATATTGCCCAGCTGCAAAACAGAGAGAGGATAATGGAAAACAGAGCATATGTAAATCTAAGTCCCTTGTCAGATGTCCTCTCAAACACCACCAGAATGCCAAAGCATATAAGCAGGGTAAACATCATATTTAATCCTTCAAATTCGATAATTCCATCCTGCGTAAAAGCCAGACAATAGGGAACTTCTGAGATAAGCGCAAATAAAAGCAGCCGGAGGGCATAAGCCTTTTTGGAATGAGTGTACTGATACCCCTCAACTAAAAAGAAGCACATGGTAATTGCCGTAAAATAGCCTATGTCCAGAAAGAATTCCGACAGAAAGCTTCCTGATTCCATAAATATTGTAGAAATATGATTGAGCAGCATTGTGAGCATGGCAATGTATTTGATGACATCCCTGTTTAAACCTTTGTATTTTGTATTCATAACAGCCTCCAAAATTTGATTTATAATTGCTGTGATTATTGTAGTAGAAAAAATATTAAGAAAAAATGGGGGAGGGGATTAAGAGTTTTTTAAGATATGATTTTATGTTATAATGAGTCAATAAATTTAATGGAGGTGGTAGAATTGTTATTGTATCACGGCTCAAAGAGTGGAATAAAAGGGGATGTAAAGCCACAAAGCAGGCAGTCATGTGATTTTGGATGTGGTTTTTATATGGGAGATAAGCCAGAGCAGCCTAAAGGTTTGATCGCATCATATGAAAATAATAAATTTTATGAGATAGAGTATAATACAGAAGGACTGAAAATTAAATCATTTGAAGATGATTATATGGGACAAATTGACTGGGCATTATTCATTGCATACAATAGACAGCCTGAGAAATTGGAACAATATAAAAAACTTTGTAAGCGGTACAGAGAATATAATGAGATGTACGACATGATTGTTGGCATTATTGCAGATGATAAGATGACTCAGGTGATGCAATTATTTTTTAATGGACAAATGTGTGATAAGGCATTTATCGAAGCTATGCAACATGTAAAATTGGGAAAACAGTATGTACTGAAAACTGCTGAAGCATGTAAAAAAGAGCGTTTCAATATATTGAAGGAATATAAACTGACAGATTTAGATAAGAAGCGGATTATAGCTCAAAACAAAAATAAATCTAATGAGTTAAGTAATATGATAAATCAGATACAAACGAGATATAGACGGGCACAGGATGTTAATTTTTTTGATGAGATAATAGAGGAGTGGGATAAATAATGGATTCAACTGCTTTCAATATAGGCATATGCGAAATGTCGGCAGAATTATTTGTTTTGTCGGTGAAAAAAGGCTATGATTCAAAAGATTTTATAGAAAAGTTGATGAAATCTGATACAGCGATACATTTATATAATAAAATAGACACTCAGATGTGGTTAGGCTCAAACTATATAATGGAAACTTTGGAGCAGGAAGTGGAGATTCAAAAAGGCGAATTGTACCCGGAAGATATAATGTCGTGGATTGGATATCTGTTTGCCTGCTGGAATTTTACTTATGATAACGATACTGCGCGGGATATGATTGAACAGGCACCCGTAGAGGTTTTGTTGCTTGAATATCAGGGATTACATGTCATGTCGTTTGAAGATGCTATTAGAGAACTAAAAAATATATATAAAGAAAAGGTCTAGAGCTGGCACCTCTAGACCTTTTTGACTCATATAGAGTACAGTTGTGATAGAGCCTATTCCAATGGAGTATTGGTCATAAATTTAAGCTTAAGAATTATTTATTAACTAATACGCCGACCAGAACGAAGCCCGTGCGGAAGATGTCGCGGTGGTCCGGTGGACCACCCTGCGAAGCAGGAGCGACGACCAAGCTGGAGGCGAGACCTTGA
>URLU01000110.1 GCA_900548765.1 uncultured Lachnobacterium sp. | reverse complement strand
TAATCGCTGGTCTGTCATCATGATACCTGATGAGCTTTGCACAGGCATCTATGGTCTTGTTGTCAAACTTTAAGCGGTGCAGGATAGCTCTTGCCATCTTCTCCCCCAGCTCCGGATGTCCGTGATAGTGCTCCTGCCCTTCCTCGTCTGTAGTCCTGCAGGCTGGCTTTGCCACATCATGTAAAAGCATGGCAATCCTCAAGACCTTGTCTGGTTCGATATTCTGCATGGCTGCAATAGTATGCTCTCCAACAGAATACATATGATGCTTATTTATCTGAGGCGTCTCCATCATAAGGTCGAATTCTGGCAGAAAAACCTTTGTCAGTCCCAGCTCGCAGGCTGTCCTCATCTCCTCCGGATGGGCAGAGGTCAGCAGCTTTACCATCTCCACCTGTATACGCTCTGCGCTCACATGCGCAATCGTCGGTGCCAGCTCCTTCACAGCCTCCGCAGTCTCCGGCACTATTTCAAAACCAAGCTGGGCTGCAAATCTCACTGCCCTGAGCATCCTTAAGGCATCCTCTCCAAACCTGTCTTTTGCAACACCCACACAGCGTACCTGCTTCTGCTCTAAATCCGCTGCGCCGCTGAATACATCAATAAGGCCTTCCTCGTCGTTGTATGCCATGGCATTTATGGTGAAGTCTCTCCTTTTTAGGTCTTCCACCAGATTTGATGTGAATATCACTTCCCTGGGATGTCTGTTGTCCTCGTACTCTCCATCAATCCTGTAGGTTGTCACCTCATAGCCCACATGGTCAAGCATGACAGTCACTGTACCATGCTCTATGCCTGTATCTATGGTATGTTCAAACAATGCTTTTACCTGTCCAGGCTTGGCAGAGGTGGTTATGTCCCAGTCCTGTGGCACTCTGCCAAGGATTGTATCTCTGACACAGCCTCCCACTGCATAAGCCTCAAAACCATTATCATACAAAGTATGAATTATTAAGTTTACATTTTCAGGTAAAATCATTCTCATATAAATGCGTAAGTTCCTTTTTTTCCTTTTTTGATGGTGTAGAGGAGCTCATCTGCCTGTCTGAGCATTTCATCCACACTCTGCTCATTCAGGGAGTCTGTCACTGATATTCCCATTGAGCAGCCGATTTTCTTGCTCTCATCCATCTCTATATTCTGGTTGAGCCTTGCCTGTATCTCCTTCACAAAACCATTTGAGGCTTCGATTCCTGCATATATCTGCTTTGCCAGGTCCTCCAGCTCTTTCTTGTCCCTGGTCTTTAGGATAATGATAAATTCATCTCCACCGAACCGGCTGACAAAGCCCTTATCGCCTATTACATCGCAGAAAAGCTTTGACATCCCCTGCAATACAATATCGCCGGCGTCATGACCATAGGTATCATTATATGGCTTGAAGTTATCCAGATCGATAAACATAAGAGCTGCACTCTTGCCATGCATCTTGCCTATTTCCCTATACATACCTGTTCTGTTATAAACGCCTGTGAGCATGTCTGTCACCGCGCTCTTTTCCAGCATACTGTTCATCTCATAAATCTGGCGGTTAGCCTGAATCTTTACTACAGCGTCATTTAACTCGCGCCACAGCAGCCTGTAAATCTTTAAATCCTCTTCATCAAGCATGTATCTGCTGGCGGCGTTATGCCAGTTCTCCTTCATCATAACATATGTGACAAAGAAAGACTCTATCTTTCCGCCGTTAAAGAATGGCACTGCAGCAAATGAGCAGACATCATCTGTTCCGAAATAGTTAATCATATCCAGATGCTCGTTGAAGTTTCCGCTTATCTTGGAAACAACAAATCCATCTGTATACTGTCTCATATTATCACACAGGATTCTGGCAAGCTCATCATCTATCGGTAAATCCGTATTATTGTAATAAACTGCCGTCTTTCCATCCTCAAATCTCACATAAGCAGCCTTGTCATTTCCAAAATAGTTCATAAAGACTCTCATCACATTGTCTACAAGTGCCTTCTCATCTCCATTATGGGACGATATAATCCTCTGCCATGTGTTTAGGAACTCCATCTGCTCATGGGCTCTGATGTAATCTCTGCCCACACCCACACTCTTCATGAGGTTGTCAATTTCCTTTGGCTTGATTCTGCTGGCCTTTTTCTTTCCGCCAGTCTCTATTTTTTCAAGTATCTCCAACGGAGCACTCTCTTTTATGAGCTTTGCAGTCTCCTGATATTTGTCAAGAGCAGCCCTTTCCTTCTCATACAGCTCTGTCCTGTTCAGCTTTTCAAAGAGCTGCATCCTGCTCTTTCTGTATACAGTGTATACATAGAACTGGTTGCCCTCTGATTTTGTCAGATAGGTCTCCGCCTTTTCAAAGGCTTCCAGGGCCTCATCATCCCTGTCCTCAAGCATATATGTGAGTGCCCTTGCCAGGTTAAAGAGAAACATGTCGTCATCCAGAACTGAATAGTCATGCTTAAACACTTCATCTGCTGTAATTTTGTTCTTTTCAACTGCATAGTTTAAGAACTGCCGGCAGTTTCTCAGGTACATAACCGCATTAAACCGCTGATTCTGAAGTACACTGACCAGAGCCAGAAGAGCATAGAGCTTTGACATGTTGCAGACTCTTAAAGAGTTCATGTGCAGTCTCTGTATCGCCAGCACCGCCCTCTGTAAGGACTGCTGAGCCTTGGCATAGTCACCCATCATTATGCTGTTTAATGCCAGATTATAATCACTTTCCGCTATATCCTGTGGCAGTCTCAGCTCGTAAAGTGCCTCAATAGACCTATTGTAATATGCCTCAGCCAGCTCGTTGTGCCCAAGTGCCGACAGGTTGTAACCGATTCCTCCCAGAAGTCTTGCTATGTCCAGTGTATTCTTATTCTTCATAAACTCATATGAGCGGACCGAATACAGGAGGGCAATCTCATTCATGCCGTTTGTAGATGCAATCATGATATTTTTCTGGTAGGCATCATATACCAGCTGCTCATTGCCGATTTCCATGGCAAGCTCCACACCCTTGCTGAAATGTGTGAGAAGCTTTTCCGAACGATATGCCTTGGCAACTACCTCTGGTCCATTATCGTAGGCGTAAATATAAATGTGTGCCAGGTTGTTCTCATAGTCCCGCTTCATAAGCCCTTCCAACAGGGCTTCCTCTATATATATGTCCTCCAGACAGAAGAATATGTTGTGCCAGCCGGACATCCTGACCTGTACCTTAAGCACATCCGCTTCAAAGACAAGCTCCGGGTCTCCCATGCCTTCAGCAATCTCTCTTGCCAGATCCACATATCTGATACCAGCGTTAAGCCTTCCCAGATACATGAAGCATACACCTGTGTAGTAGGCACAGTTGTATTTCAACCACGCCTGGGTGTCATCATCTTCCATTTTTGACATTGTCAGCACGTCAATAAGCTCAAGTGCCTTATTCAGATTGTCTGACAAAATACATGCCCTGATGTACAGTATTATAAATCTTGCCCGCTGTTCCTCAGTTACCGCTGTATCATTGTCCTTTAGGATTTTTTCAAGTCCTGTAAAATTCTTGGTAATCAGGCTGTAGTCTAACAGCTCTATTCCATTGCTGATTAGAGTATAGGCTTCCTCAATCTCATTGACATTGACCGTCTCTTTGAACTCTCTCCTATGATGTCCTGTGGTGCCCATGTGGTATACAAGGCTGGCATCAGAAGCTTTTTCAATTATCCTGTTAAGAATTTGGCTCTCTTTTCTGGCAAGCTCACTCTCATTCATGCCTATGACAATTCCTATGTCCTTTGAAGGCTCGTCCAAAAGTTTTTCTACCAGAGCCATTGCACTCTCGCTGGCAATCTGGAATCTGTTTATCACCATAAAAACCGGTTTAATGGATGCAAGCTTCTTGAGCATGAGGGCAATGCCTTCTGTCATCTTGCTCTGCTCATAGCGCACCTCATCCAGAAGCACAGCTTCTTTCCGCCTGCATACGCCTGTATTGTAATATTCTAAAAGCATGTTCCTGTGCAGGTAATACACTCCACATTCCTTCATAAAATCGTAGAAGCTTCCTCCCACATACTCTCTGTGCATCTGGAATATTATTTCCATAAATGGAGAAAATGCGTCCATTACGAAATTATACTCAAATTGCCTTGCGGCAAAAAAAACGTCATTCATATCTGAATAACGCTTGATTTCATCTATGGTGTCAAGTGAGAAATCATTGTTGTAGCAGGCTACAACAATGTTTCTTTTCACTTTTCCCATCTGAGCATATACTTGCTCTATAACCCCACATATATCTTTCTCAAACATAGTACATCCCCAAGTAATTAATTCTTAATATTAATAAGCTTTACCCCAGTATACCAGTTTATGAGCTGGCTTTCCACAGCATACACATACATCTGAAATTTGTTCCTGATCATCAAATGGCATACAGCGGCTTGTTACGGTTGTATCTTCTTTTATCTTGTTCTCACAAGCCTCGTCCTCACACCACATAGCACGGATGAAGCCTGGCTTTTCCTCTGCGATTTTCTTGAACTCTTCATAGTTGTGTGCATCATTGATATGGGTCTTAAGATGCTTCTTTGCTTTCTCAAGCATATCGTTCTGCATTGTGTCAAGAATCTCTGCAAGCTTCTCATTGATTTCATCAAGTGAAACTACAAGCTTTTCTCTTGTATCACGGCGGACTACTACGCAGTGACCAGCCTCGATGTCCTTTGGTCCCAGCTCGATACGAACCGGAATACCCTGAATCTCCTGCTCTGCAAATTTCCAGCCCGGAGTCTTGTCTGAAGCATCAATTCTGACTCTGTAATCCTTAGCAAGCTTGTCCCTCAGGTCATAGGCTTTATCAAGCACTCCATCCTTCTGCTGCTGGATTGGAATAACCATAACCTGAGTTGGAGCAATCCTTGGTGGAAGCACAAGTCCTGAATCGTCTCCGTGAACCATGATAATAGCTCCGATAAGACGGGTAGATACACCCCATGAGGTCTCATGACAATACTGAAGCTTGTTCTCCTTGTCTGTGTACTGGATACCAAATGCTCTGGCAAATCCATCACCAAAGTTATGTGATGTACCTGACTGCAAAGCCTTGCCATCATGCATAAGTGCTTCGATTGTGTAGGTTGCTTCTGCTCCTGCGAATTTCTCCTTGTCTGTCTTACGTCCCTTAACCATTGGGATTGCAAGATACTTTTCGCAGAAATCAGCATATAAATTTAACATCTGTACTGTACGAGCCTCTGCTTCCTCTGCAGTAGCATGAACAGTATGGCCTTCCTGCCATAAGAACTCCGATGAGCGGAGGAAAGGTCTTGTGGTCTTTTCCCAACGCACAACTGAGCACCACTGGTTGTATACCTTTGGTAAATCTCTATGTGAGTGAACAATCTTTGAGTAAAGCTCACAGAACAGAGTCTCTGACGTAGGTCTCACTGCAAGTCTCTCCTGAAGAGTCTCAAGACCTCCCTGAGTAACCCAGGCAACCTCTGGTGCAAATCCCTCTACATGATCCTTTTCCTTCTGTAAGAGGCTCTCTGGAATGAACATTGGCATGTATACATTCTCCACGCCAGTCTCCTTGAACATTGCATCAAGATTTTTCTGTATATTCTCCCAAATGGCATATCCATTGGGCTTAAAGATCATGCACCCTTTTACAGATGAATAATCCATCAACTCCGCTTTCTTCACAACGTCTGTATACCATTGTGCAAAATCTTCATCCATTGAAGTGATGGCTTCTACTAATTTTTTTTCCTTAGCCATTTCTAATCTCCTTTTTATACGACGTACTATTACTAATTCATATTAAAATAATTACTTTTCAATGTCAAGGTTGCCGTCTGGGTTTTACTTAATAAAAATAATGAGCTATAATGCTTATATTACCAATGATTCAGGAGAATACAATGAGCAATTTTAAACGTGGTTTTTTAGCCGGCTTTCCAATCGGACTTGGCTATCTGTCTGTATCCTTTACTTTTGGAATTATGGCTGTATCCTATGGTCTGACCTGGTGGCAGGCTACTCTTATATCGATGACTACCGTGACCTCTGCAGGGCAGTTTGCAGGACTTGGGGTTATGATGCATCCGGGACAGTATTTTCAGATGCTGGTCTCACAGATTACCATAAATATCCGCTACTCCTTTATGTCCATTTCAATCGGACAGAAGGCAGATTCAAAATTTAAGGGATTGTCCAGATGGATTCTGGGATTTCTGATGACAGATGAGATTTTTGCAGTGGCAAGTCAGGAGGAATCCGTAACCAGAAGCTTTTTCTCTGGCTTGTGCGTGCTTCCTTATCTGGGCTGGTCACTTGGCACCCTGTCTGGCTCAATCCTTGGCAGTGTACTGCCCCACAGGCTGATGAGTGCCCTGTCTCTGGCAATATACGGAATGTTTGTGGCAATAGTCATTCCTGAGGCAAAAAAATCAAAGGCTGTGGTATTTGTGGTATGTCTTGCCCTGATGTGCAGCTCATGCTTTTACTATCTGCCTGCCCTGTCAAAGATATCAAGCGGTATCGCCATTACAATCTGTGCGATTCTTGCCGCCGTTGTTGGTGCAATACTTTTCCCGGTTGAGGAGGATAATGATGAAAATTAATCTTGATATGACTCAGTTTTTTATATATCTGCTAATACTGTGTGTCAGCACATACCTGATAAGGGTTATTCCCTTTGTCGCCATCAAAGAAAAAATAAGCAATAGATTTGTGCAGTCCTTTTTGTACTACATACCCTACGCAGTGCTTACAGCCATGACTTTTCCTGCTGTTCTGTATGCAACTGACAGCATGGTATCCGCCTTTGTGGGACTGGCTGCAGCTGTGATTTTTGCACTGCGGGGCAAGAGTCTCACTGTGGTAGCTGTGGCTGCCTGCAGTGCAGTCTTTATCTGTGAGCTGCTGCCCCTTTGATATTCCTATGTTTTCGGTTTTCAATGCAATCTGCACCATCCAAATAATTCATTATGGGGTGTGATTTCAAAGTCAAGGGCTTTGCCACTTGTGGGATGGTTAAATTCCAGCCGGTAAGAGCACAGTGCAAGCTGCTGCCCCTTTTCAGCCACACCATACTTGCTGTCTCCCACAAGAGGCATGCCGGCATGTGCCATCTGCAGGCGTATCTGGTGATGACGTCCGGTGTGGAGCTTTATGTCCAGGCAGACAAGCTTATCCTTCACATCTATAACGGTGTATTCAAGCTCGGCTTTCTTGATGTTTTTGTCCTTTTTCATCTGGGCAGCATCCGGCTTCTGCGGTAAAATCCGTCCCACATT
>URLU01000109.1 GCA_900548765.1 uncultured Lachnobacterium sp. | reverse complement strand
CAACAGAAGAAATTGCTTCAGACTTTGTTGTAATGGCTGTTGGTGCAAGAAAGAATCTTCCAGAGCTTTCAGATTGTCCTCTCCCACTTCACTATATTGGTGATTGTGCCGGAGAACGTCCAAGTAATATTGATCATGCTATTAAATCAGCATATGATGTTGCATGTGAAATATAAATTATTAATTACCCCGTTACCACAAAATCCATGTTCCAAATTAAGGAACATGGATTTTTATTGAATACTTTTCACAATGAGCCTTTGCCACTAGTCTATTGGAGGCAGATGTGAATATGATTTATGCTTGTATGAATTGCTGTGAAATCTTATATTTTATTTTTGTCCGTAGGTAGAAAGATACTCCTGTGCTTTCTGCAATGTTATATTCAGTTTTTTCTGAAGTTGAATTAAAATATCATCATTTGAAATTCCAAAGTCATATCCGGTTTCAATAATACCTTTAGCTTCTCCATCTTTCCAAGTTTCTTCAAATACAGTACACATATCCGCATCTCCCTTCATTTCAATTGAGTTATAATCCAGCTTCCGATTTGTAGCTCCGGCTACAGTCATTATAACAGATTTATCTACTTTATGCTCTCTCGCATATTCTATTGCTTTTTCCTTCGTTTCATTCAATTTTCTGCTATTATCCAGCAATATTTCGAGTAGATTGAATAAGTCCTTATTGTTAATATTATGAAAAAATAAATTATTCTTTCGTGCTTCTACCAAATGCATTTTATAATCATTTACAAACTGCTTCATTACTTCTGGAATATTTAGCATACCATGCAGTGAAAACGCTCCATCCCACGCCACCTCACCATAATAGACAACTATAGTGATAATCGGCGTAAATCTATCCGTTTTTCTCATTTTAGACAAATATTCATTTTCTGACAAGCCCTTTTCTTTTTTACATTTCACAGCATTATCATCATACTGTTTTTTATATATTCCATAATCATATCCCATGACTCTCATTGGCATTGCATAATGTATATGTTCCTGATTTTCAATTCCTAGTATAGTAAACTCAACATCATATGCTGTGGATTTTTTACTTATTTTAATATTATCTCTTATAGCGCCAATGCTTTCTACGTATTCTTTGTGTTCCAACACTGTAGAATTTTCAGTATCTATGTCTTCTAATTCATCATCCCTTATAATCTGTTTTCCACCGAATAATGCAGCATTAAAAAAATCTGCAAATTGCTCGTTATTACGCCAATAATTCTTTACAATGATATCGGGCTTCACTCTTTCATTTTTTCTCCCCAAATTTGTTCTCCTTTATATAAAATTGTCCTAATGAGATAAATGCAGATTCTGCAAACTTGATTGTTAAATGTATTTAAGAAAAAAGATTTATCTGTATATTACTACAGCTTCAAACTTCTTGCAAGCTTTAAAGCCTTAAAAATCAGGCACCACAGCCTTCCTCTTCGCTGTGGTGCCCTATATTTTAAATCATAACTAACCCTTCGTTTTTCTATTTGAAGTACTTGACTCCGCTCTCAAATATCTTCATATCCTGCTCACCATAGATATTGATTGCCACACTCTCTCCTCTACGCTCTGAGTGAGCCATCTTTCCGAGGACACGTCCATCTGGTGATGTGATACCCTCGATTGCCATGTATGAGCCATTTACATTCCACTCTTCATCCATTGTTGGCTGACCAGCTTCATTTACGTACTGTGTAGCTACCTGTCCGTTCTCAAAGAGCTTATCCAGCCACTCCTTTGGTGCTACGAAACGTCCCTCACCATGTGATGCCGGGTTGCAGTATGTCTTTCCAAGCTCTGCTCCCTGTAACCATGGGCTCTTGTTTGTAACAACCTTTGTATATACCATCTTTGAGATATGGCGGTTGATTGTATTGTATGTAAGTGTTGGACATGTGCTGTCCTGCTCACGAATCTGTCCAAATGGAACCAGTCCTAACTTAATCAATGCCTGAAATCCATTACAGATACCAAGTGCAAGTCCGTCTCTCTCATTTAAGAGCTTGTTTACAGCCTCTGTCATCTTTGCATTTCTAAAAGCTGTTGCAAAGAACTTAGCTGAGCCGTCCGGTTCATCACCTGCTGAGAATCCACCTGGGAACATAATAATCTGTGCCTGGTCGATAGCCTTTACAAACTCATCTACAGAATCACGGATATCCTCTGCTGTGAGGTTTTTAAATACCTTTACAATTGGCTCTGCTCCTGCGCGCTCAAAGGCTTTTGCACTGTCGTACTCACAGTTTGTGCCTGGGAATACTGGTATAAATACCTTTGGCTTTGCTACCTTATTCTTGCATACATAGATATCCCTTGTGTCATATAAGCCAGTCTCCACAAGGCTTGTATCCTCTGTTGCCCTTGTGTGGAATACACTCTCAAGTGTGCCTGTCCATGCCTTGATAGCCTCCTCAATTGGAAGAATCATGTCATCACACTCGATTGCTGCCTTATCATTTACATATCCTACAACTGCCTCTACTCCGTCAAGTCCTGCTGCATCAAGAATCTCTCTAACATTTGCAAGCTTGTCTACTGGAATTTCTGCCACTATATTTCCAAAGCCTGGTGCAAAAAGTGTCTGGCTTGTTACATCATCCTCAATTGTGACTCCAAGCTTGTTACCAAATGCCATCTTGGAAACGGCTGCTGCAAGTCCCTTTCCATCCAGAGCATATGCAGATACGATTGCTCCAGCCTGAATCATGTCATGGATAGCTGTATAAAGCTTCATTACCTGCTCATATACTGGCAGGTCATATTCGTTTTTCTCAATAGTAAAGAGCACTAACTGGTTTCCAGCTGCCTTGAACTCAGGAGTGATGATATCCTTCTCCTTTGCCACATCTACAGCAAATGATACAAGTGTTGGTGGAACATCAATCTCATTAAATGTTCCAGACATTGAATCCTTTCCTCCAATTGATGGAAGTCCGAATCCTATCTGTGCATCATATGCACCAAGTAATGCTGCGAATGGCTGGCTCCATCTCTTTGGATCCTCGCTCATTCTGCGGAAGTACTCCTGGTAAGTCATACGAATCTTAGAGAAATCTCCACCAGCAGTTACGATTCTTGAGATTGACTCAAGGACTGCGTAGATTGCTCCATGGTATGGACTCCATGATGACAGGTATGGATCAAATCCATATGACATCATTGTAACTGTATCGCATTTTCCATTTAAGACTGGAAGCTTTGCTACCATTGACTGTGTCTCTGTGAGCTGGTAACGTCCACCGTATGGCATATACACGCTTCCTGCTCCGATAGAACCGTCAAACATCTCAACGAGTCCCTTCTGTGAACATACGTTAAGGTCTGAGAGCTCTGCAAGCCATGCGCCCTTCATATCCCCTGCTTCAAGCTTCTCAGCTACTGCAGGTGTGTTAATCTTATCTAAATAGTTGTCTTCCTGTGCAGGCATCTCAACCTCCACATCAGTCTCCTGATGTGCTCCGTTTGTATCAAGGAAGGCACGGGAAATATTTACAATTTCCTTTCCTCTCCATACAAGGACAAGTCTTGGCTCCTCTGTTACCACAGCAACCTCTGTAGCCTCAAGGTTTTCCTCCTTGGCATATGCCATGAACTGGTCTACATCCTTAGGGTCTACAACTACTGCCATTCTCTCCTGTGACTCTGAGATAGCGATTTCTGTTCCATCAAGACCTGCATATTTCTTTGGCACCTTATCAAGCTGTACCACAAGACCATCTGCAAGCTCTCCGATTGCAACGGATACTCCGCCGGCACCGAAATCGTTACATTTTTTAATAATATGAGAGACCTCTTCTCTTCTGAATAATCTCTGGAGCTTTCTCTCTGTAGGAGCGTTACCCTTCTGAACCTCTGCACCACATACAGCTGTTGACTCTGTATTGTGAGCCTTTGAAGATCCTGTTGCTCCACCGATTCCGTCACGTCCTGTACGTCCACCAAGAAGGATGATTTTGTCTCCTGGATCAGATGTAAGTCTCTGAACTGCACGTCTTGGAGCTGCACCCATTACTGCACCAATCTCCATACGCTTTGCAACATAGTTTGGATGGTAAACCTCCTTGACATATCCTGTTGCAAGACCAATTTGGTTACCATATGAGCTGTATCCGTGAGCAGCCTCACGCACCAGCTTCTTCTGAGGAAGCTTGCCTTCCATTGTCTGTGAGTTTGGAACTGTAGGGTCTGCTGCACCTGTTACACGCATAGCCTGGTATACATAAGTACGTCCTGAAAGTGGATCTCTGATTGCTCCACCGAGACATGTAGCAGCACCACCAAATGGCTCAATCTCTGTTGGATGGTTGTGTGTTTCGTTTTTGAAATTTACAAGCCACTCCTCAACCTTGCCGTCTATCTCTACAGGCACTACGATTGAGCAGGCATTAATCTCGTCTGACTCCTCCTGGTCATCAAGCTTACCCTCAGCCTTGAGACGCTTCATGGCAAGCAGGGCAAGGTCCATGAGACAGACAAACTTATCTGTACGATTCTTGTAGATATTTCCAAATGTGTTCAAGTAATCCTTATATGTATTCTCGATTGGCGCACGGTAATAGCCATCATCAAAGCTTACGTTCTTAAGCTCTGTTGAGAATGTAGTATGACGGCAGTGGTCTGACCAGTATGTGTCCAGTACACGAATCTCTGTCATTGAAGGATCACGCTTCTCGTCATTCTTAAAATAATTCTGGATATGAAGAAAATCTTTGAATGTCATGGCAAGGTTTAATGAATCATATAATTCCTTAAGCCTGCTCTCCTCCATGCTTGTGAAGCCATCAAAAATAATGACATCTGCAGGGTCCTCGAAATTCTGTACCAATGTCTCTGGCTTTTCCATGCCGATTGCACGAGAGTCTACCGGATTGATGCAGTGCTTCTTGATTGCAGCAAACTGATCATCAGAGATATTTCCCTCGATTACATATGTTATTGCACTTCTGATAATAGGCTCCTCATTCTCCTTGAGAAGCTTCACGCACTGCTCTGCTGAGTCTGCTCTCTGGTCAAACTGTCCAGGGAGGAACTCTACTGTAAATACTCTTGCATCGCCATACTCAAAGCTCTCCTCGTAGATATTATCTACCGGTGGCTCAGAAAATACAGTATATAATGCTCTCTTATATGTCTCCTCTGACACGTTTTCCATATCATATCTGATAAGTACACGAACCGCTGTCACGCTGTCGATACCAAGATAGTGCTTAATCTCATGCTTTAACTCTTTTGCTTTTACAGCAAAATCAGGTTTTTTCTCTACATACACTCTGCGTACATTGCTCATGAAAATCTCCTCCAAATCTCATAGTTCATCAATATGGTTTTAGTATAGCATGGGAAATATAATAAGTATAATTAATATATTTAATCTGTTTTATAAGTATATCTAATTTTTATTTATGTTGGCATTTTTATTAGTATGACTTATAATATTTATATCTATCTAAAATAAATAATTTAGACTTCATATATAAATCTTAATTGGTTCCAGTGTGAAGTTTATAAAATCTTCAGGAGATAATCATGGATATAAATTACGAACTGTACAAGGTCTTTTACTATGTGGCCACATCACTCAGCTTCTCGGAGGCAAGCAAGAAGCTTTTCATCTCCCAGTCTGCTGTCAGCCAGTCAGTTAAGACGCTTGAGAAAAAATTAGGACAGCCTCTTTTTATAAGAAGTACCAAAAAAGTCCAGCTCACACCGGCAGGCAACCTGCTCTTAAACCATATTGAGCCGGCTATGAATCTCATATCCCGTGGTGAGAGCCAGCTGCTTGATGCCGGAACTCTTGGACTGGGTCAGCTCCATATCGGAGCCAGTGATACCATATGCCGTTACCTTCTGGTACCATACCTGAAGCAGTTTCATAAGCTGTTTCCAAATGTACCTATTAAAGTAACAAATGCTACATCTATCAAATGTGTGGAGCTGCTAGACCAGAGAAAGGTTGACCTAATTGTGACAAACTTTCCTAATTCACACCTTAATCATTCATATAAGCAGAAGACCATATGCAATTTTTCAGATGTGTTTGTGGCTAATCCTAACTACTATAAGTTTAACCACGAGATATCATTTTCCGAGCTTAATAAGCATGCTATCATGATGCTGGACAGAAACAGTACAACAAGTGAATTCCTTCACAATCTCTTCTTACAGCACCAGCTTGAGCTTGTACCTGAGATTGAACTTAGCAGTAATGATTTGCTGATTGATTTGGCAAAGATTGGTCTTGGGATTGCATTTGTACCAGACTACTGCATCGACCAGAACATAAACGATTTGTACATTCTTCATACAAAAGAAAAGATGCCGGCCAGACAGATTGTAGTATCTATTAACACTACCCTGCCTGTATCAGCATCCACAGAAGAATTCTTAAAGCTTCTTCCAGAAATCACTAACTAACTGTTTTACCTGTTCTGCATTGCATACAATTCTGTCATCCCACTCTCTCGGGTACAGATAATCATAGTCGTGCTGCATAAAGCGCTCGTCGAGAAGCAGGATAAGACCTCTGTCCTCAGCAGTTCTTATCACTCTTCCCGCTGCCTGCAGCACTTTATTTATGCCTGGATATCTGAAGGCATAATCGAAGCCATTTTCTGACTGCCTGTCATAATAGTTTTTGAGAATCTCTCTCTCATTGCTTATCTGTGGCAGACCTGTGCCTACGACAATGGCACCAATTAGTTTATCGTTCTTTAAATCGATTCCTTCTCCGAATATACCGCCCATGACACAGAAGGCTACGAGAGTTCTATTACAATTTTTTTCATCACATTTTTCCACATAGTTTTCTTTGTTGCAATTCTCTTCGCAACCGTTTTCCCTGCTGCCACTTTGTTCAAATGCTTCAAGGAATTCTTCTCTCTCCCTCTCATTCATTCCGCTTCGTTGGATAATTGTTTCTATATTGTATGTGTTACAATATGTGCGGCTGGCGTTTCCTTCTGCTTCATCTGCGTTTTCACAGTCTGTTTCCTTCTGACTGGCAGATTTTCTTTCTTCAAGCAGCCTCATAAACTTGTCATACACGTCATTCATCATCTTATATGACGGGAAAAATACCATATAATTTCCAGCTTTTCCCTCCACTGCATTGATTATGTAGTCCACAAGCTTCCCATACTCGGCATCATTTCTCCTCGTGTACTTAGTACTCACATTCCTGCCGAAAAGAAGCAGTCTCTGGCTCTGCTCAAAAGTGCTTTTTGCATATACAGCATAGTTGTCCTCCTTTGTGCTGAGCA
>URLU01000108.1 GCA_900548765.1 uncultured Lachnobacterium sp. | reverse complement strand
GCAGATATCGTGCTTGCTACAGACCCGGATGCAGATCGTCTTGGTGTATACTGCAAGGATACAAAGACTGGTGAGTATGTGACATTCACAGGCAATATGTCTGCTATGCTTATTGCTGAGTATATCTTAAGTGAGAAGACAAAGAACAATACCATGCCTGAAAACCCAGCCTTAGTAGAGTCTATTGTTTCTACAGATATGGCAAAGGCTATTGCCTCTGCATATGGAGTTAAGCTTATTGAGGTTCTCACAGGCTTTAAGTATATCGGTGAGCAGATGCTTAAGTTCGAAAAGACTGGATGCAACAATTATGTATTCGGAATGGAAGAAAGCTATGGATGCCTTCCAGGAACCTATGCAAGAGATAAGGATGCCCCAGCGGCAGTTTGTATGCTCTGCGAGGTAGCAGCTTTCTACAAGTCTCAGGGCAAGACACTCTGGGATGGCATGATTGATATGTACGAGAAGTACGGATATTATCGTGAGGGCATATCTACAATGACATTAAAGGGTATTGATGGGGCAGCCCAGATTGATACGATTATGTCAAATGCAAGAGAAAAGGCTCCAGCCCAGATTGGTGACTATAAGGTACTTGCGATAAGAGATTATAAGAATGACACAAGAAAAGATATGGTGACAGGCGAGACTGCTCCTACAGGACTTCCTAGCTCAAACGTACTGTATTATGAACTTGAGGATAATGCTTGGTGCTGTGTACGTCCTTCAGGCACAGAGCCTAAGATTAAATTCTATTTTGGAGTAAAAGGAGAGTCACTTGCAGATTCACAGGCAAAGCTTGATAAATTATCAGCCGAGACATTGAAGATGTTTGAGTAAAAATTATGATGAAAGTATACATATGTCCTGAATGTGGCTGGGTACGCGTTGTATCCCGCCGTAAGGACGTAGAATGTTACAAATGCGGAAATGAGCAGATGAAGCTCACTAATCTTGAATTTACAAAGTACTCAGATATGAGCGAGAAAGAAAGAAAAGATTATTCTGACGCATGGATGTATATTCATTGTAGGAAAAAAGGATAATAAGATGGCTAGAAGAAAAAAAATGAAAGCAAAAAAGAAGCTCTTGCTGTTTGGAGTAGAGATTCTTGTGCTTGTAATTATATTGGTTGTATTGGCACTTTACAATATGACATTGGGTAAGATTAATTTTGGCGATTTAAAGGATGCAGGAATCAATGACGACCTCAGTGATGCCGCACTTGAGTCAATGGATGGATATGTCAACATTGCATTGTTTGGTCTGGATAACAGATCAAATGGCAACTATAATACTGGAAATTCTGATTCAATTATGATTGCCAGCATAAATGAAGATACAAAAGAGGTAAAGATAGCCTCTGTATACAGAGATACCTATCTGGATATAGGGGACGATACTTATAGAAAAGCTAATGCAGCCTATGCCAAGGGTGGAGTTGAGGGCGCAGTTCAGATGTTGAACTCTAATCTCGACCTTACAATTACCGAGTATGTATGTGTGGACTGGAGAGCCCTGATAGAAGCAATAGACGCTCTTGGAGGCATTGACCTTGAGGTCACCACTGATGAGGCTTCTGTGATGCAGCCATATATTGATGAGATACAGCAGACTACAGGTTATTCTTCAAGCTATGTATCAGGTGGAGGAATGACACATCTTGATGGCGTACAGGCTGTGGCTTATTCCCGTGTCAGATACACAGCAGGAGACGATTTCTTAAGAGCATCAAGACAGAGACTTGTTATTCAGGCGATGCTCGCAAAGGCTAAGGAAGCAGATGTTGTGACTCTTACAACCCTTTGCAGTGATATATTTGATGACATTAGTACAAGCCTTTCAATCTCACAGCTTGTAGGTCTTGCAAAGGATGTAAACAAATACGAGATTCAGTCAACGACTGGTTTCCCATTTAAGCTTGCCACAGCGTCGCTGCCAAAATGCGGTTCAACTGTAGTTGCAGCAGATTTGGAGACGAACGTTATACAGCTGCATGAGTATTTATATGATGATGCTGACTATGTACCATCGGATACTGTGAAAGATACAAGTGCACAAATTGTAAATGCAACAGGTATTACAAAAGATACGGAAGGTATAGATACATCTAATTACAACGAGACAGTTGGGGCAGATGGAACAGAAGCTACAAAGACTCAGAATAAGGAATCAAAGACCCAGAATACGGAGACTGAGAACCAATAAGGGGAATATGCACGGAGGTTATTTACATTGGAACAGAGAGTAATTGATAAGATAAACAGCACAAAGCAGAGGTACTTATCTGCGTTTGTTGGAAAAGATATCCCAGAGAGACTAGAGAAGCAGCTTGAGGAGATGGATTGGTCTAATTTAGACGCAATTCACAACAAGGAGCAGAAGAGAGGCAGTTTTTCACCTCTCGGAGCTATGGAGCTTTCTGAGATAGAGGCGAATAAGGATAAGTATACTGCTGTTGGTATTGATGCCATAAAACATTGCAAGGTTGGAGCAATTCTTCTTGCCGGAGGTCAGGGTACACGTCTTGGCTTTGATAAGGCTAAGGGTATGTACAATATTGGAGAGACAAAGGAGCTTTATATCTTTGAGCAGCTTATTGCAAACCTTAAAAAGGTTACAAGTGCAGCAGATGTCTGGGTTCCTCTTTATATCATGACAAGTGAAAAAAATGATGAGCAGACCAGAGAATTCTTTAGGGAGCATGACTTTTTTGGATATAATCCAGATTATGTGAAATTCTTTGTACAGGAAATGGTGCCTGCAGTAGACTTTGATGGTAATGTGCTTGTTGAGGCCGAGGACTCTCTGGCAATGTCGCCAAATGGCAACGGCGGTTGGTTTAAATCCCTTATAAAGGCAGGCTATGATGCAGACATTAAGGAAAAAGGTGTAGAATGGCTTAATGTATTTGCAGTAGACAATGTACTGCAGCAGATTGCAGACCCGGTATTCGTGGGTGCAACTATTGAATCAGGATGTGTAAGCGGAGCCAAGGTTGTGCGCAAGGTTGACCCATATGAGCGTGTCGGAGCTATGTGCCTTGAGGATGGAAAGCCATCAATCGTGGAGTATTATGAGCTCACACCAGAGATGGCAGAAGCAAGAGATGAAAAGGGTACATTATTGTATGGTTTTGGAGTAATTCTTAATTATCTCTTCAGAGTAGACAAGCTTTTAGAGATAGCAGAGAAGAGTCTGCCACTTCATGTTGTAGAGAAAAAAGTTCCATACATAGATGAGAATGGTGTGGCGGTAAAGCCAGAGACACCAAATGCTTACAAGTTTGAGACTCTTATTCTTGATATGGTTTATATGATGGATAACTGTCTGTCCTTTGAGGTAGACAGGGAAAAGGAATTTGCTCCTGTCAAGAATGCCACAGGAACGGATTCGGTTGAGTCGGCGAGAGCACTTCTCAAGAAAAACGGAATACAGATATAAGTGGAATCTCCCATGCTGGAACACGGCATGGGAGATTTGTTATACCAAAGTATGCAGGAAAAGCAGCCGGTGGTAGGTTTTATGTATTTATAATTAATTTAGTGCAAAGTCACAATTTAAACACAGTTTATGCCTATACTCAAAATTGTTAAAAGATAAGACATGTCAAATAATAAATATATTTAATGGATATAAACAATCCGAGAAAGGGGTATTATTATGGATAACAACAATTACAATCCATACGCAGGAATGCCACAGAACAATGGAAATGGACAAAACACAAATGGACAGAGTGTAAATCAGCAGACTGGTTACCAGAATGTAGGAAGCTCTGGAACAAACCAGGCAAATGCATACGGAACCTATTATGGTTCAGGCAGTGCTGGAAATACTGGAAGCACATACAATACAGGCAATGCGGGAAATGCGTACAGCACAGGTAATACTGCAGATGCAGGCAGTGCATACAATACAGGAAATGCAGGAAACACCGCAAACGGAACTGCCAGCGCATACAACACATACAATACTGCAAACGGCACCTACAATGCATACAACAATGGAAATGCGGCTCCAAATGCAGGCCAGGAGAAGCCAGATAGAAAGCAGAGAAGAGAGAGAAAGAAGAGAGAAAAAAGAGAGCGTAATCATAGCGGATTTGGTGCAACAATGGGCAAGGCAGTTGCAGTGGCTCTTGTCTTTGGACTTGTAGGCGGCGGTGTGTTTACAGGCGTCAGCTATGCAGGAACAAAGGCACTTGGCATCTCAAATACCAGTACTGTAGCATCCAGTGAGTCATCAGGCTCAACTGACAGCTCTAATGTTAAGCAGACATCAACAGGCAATGCATCAGATCTGACAGATGTAGCTTCAATCGCAGACGAGGTAATGCCTAGCATAGTAGCAATCACGAATAAGGCAGTTGTTACCTACCAGTCATTCTGGGGACAGTCAATGTCACAGGAGAGTGAGAGCTGTGGTTCAGGAATCATCATAGGACAGGACAGCCAGTATCTCTATATTGCTACAAATAACCATGTAGTAGCATCATCAGAGGCACTTACAGTCCAGTTCAGTAACGATACAGTAGTTGACGCAGAAATCAAAGGAACAGATGCGGCAGATGATTTGGCTGTGGTACAGGTGAAACTCAGTGATATAGATGATGAGACACTTTCTACTATAAAGACTGCTACAATTGGTACATCAGACAGCTATCAGGTAGGAAGTGCTGCAATTGCAATTGGTAATGCCCTTGGATATGGACAGTCCGTAACAACAGGTGTAATCTCAGCCATTGACCGTTCTGTTTCTACAACAGACGAAACAACAGGACAGACCATCACAAACAACAACCTGATTCAGACAGATGCCGCTATAAACCCAGGAAACTCAGGTGGAGCCCTCTTAAATGCAAATGGAGAGGTAATCGGAATCAACTCTGTAAAATATGCTTCAACAGAGGTTGAGGGAATTGGATATGCTATTCCAATGGAATATGCTATGCCAATCATAAAGGAACTCATAGACACAGGCTCATATGTTGATACCCAGTCTGCATACCTAGGAATCAAGGGTGGCGATGTAACATCTGAGATGATTGCATATAACTATCCAGAGGGTGTATATGTAGCTTCAGTAGTTGATGGTTCAGGCGCAGCACAGGCTGGCATCCAGCAGGGTGATGTAATTACAGCTATTGATGGAAATACAGTGACAAGCATGAATGAGCTTCAGAGCGCACTTGACTCTTACTCAGCAGGAGATACTGTGACAATTACTGTTTCACGTCAGCAGGGACAGGGCTTCCAGGAGTCTGATGTCAGTGTTACATTAAGCTCTGCAAGTGATATGCAGTAGACCTTATATCGTCTCAAGCAGACTTTTATGATGATGAAGCACCGATTGAATCGGATATGCTGATAGTATAGAATAAATCACCTGCCATTTAAGGATATTATGGCAGGTGATTTTTTAATGCCTTAGTATGCAGAAAAGCTACCGGTTCAGGTTTTATGTATGTCTCAGTGCTTTATAAAAATAACCAATAAACTATGAAAAAAAATACTCAATCTCCGCCCTGGCATAAGCCACATTCACAAGCTCATTCTCATTTCCATAAAGTGCAATTAAATTTTTCCCCGGCAGTATTCCATGCAAGGCATACAAATCCAGCTTGTAATAGGTATTAGCACGATGTATAGAGTTTTCCATGCAGTCAAATATTTCTACGTATACAAGCTCATCTGTCTGGGGATGCCGTATTGTAAAACTCGGATAGTAGGTTATGTCATCAAACAATAGTGGGGCTTTAAATTCAAATGGTATGTCATACTCTAAGAGAAGCCTTGCAATTACAGACTCATTATGATTAAGAAGAGTGGTATTCAGTGTTTTAGCAGTGCTGCAAGCAGTTGGACTATCAGTAGAAATAAGCTTGAGATAATTTGAATCAGCCTTTAATTTTGCTACATGGTCTGCGTGATTGTCACAGTATTGCAGATATTGGCGAATCGCCTCCTTTTCTGCCTCTAAATCCTTGATATAGGCGTTAATGCAGCTCTTTTCAGCAAATTGTCTGGCAAGGGCTTTTTGTTTTTTGGGCAGATAAGTATTGGTGTGATTATCGCTTATAAACCACTTGGTATAGCCCCCGTTGTTTACAAAGATGAGTTTTCCTGAGGGATAGGAATTAAGCTTGTGTTTAAAAATTGAAATTTGTGATTCGAGACGATAGATTTTCGTCTGCATGAGTTCATAGAACATAATGAATTGCCTCCTGATGGGGTATAATATTTGAGACTTATTATATCATGTGCAAATGCACATGATATATGATAATCCATGCGCATCCGTGCTTCGCACTTCGCGTCTGATATAATTTCGCTACGCTCATTATATCACACATATTAAAATAATCTAACAAAATTTAAGAATTTTTAAAGCCTTTATGAAGATTTGCAAATACTGTGGAATATTATTTATAAGTTTGTATAATGTATGATGAAGTAAAGAAAAATGGAGGAATCTATAATGAAAAGAAAATATATTTTAGCAGTTTTAGCAGTGACATGTACAATTTTTGCAGCAGGATGTGGTGCAAAGGCAGATGTGCCTCAAAATACAGCCCAGACTGAGGTGAAGGACAATACACAGGCAGATGGCAGTACAGATTCAGCTGACACGAGTGATGGTACAGATTCGGCCGACAGCACAATATCGGGAGACAAGGCAGAGGCTGATGATAAGACACAGACTGATAATACAGACACCGAGCAGACAGTGACAGGCACAATCGATGAAATCAAAGATTTCATGTTTATAGTAACAGATGATTCAGGCAATTCCTATGAGTTCAGCTTCGACACAAAACCGGATGGACTGGATAATGTCCAGGCAGGAGACCAGGTTAAAGTCACATACACAGGAGAATTATCTGAAGTAGATGCTTTTACAGGAAAAATTATCTCTGTAGAAAAGCAATAGAATTGACAAATCTTAAAGTGTATCTCATAATTAATATATTAATCATAGAATATGCTTTTAGGAGGTTGCCATGAAAAAGAAGAAGATTGTTATCGCATTAGGCCATGAAGCACTGGGCACAACTTTACCAGAGCAGCAGGAAGCTACAAAGCGTACTGCCAAGGCTGTTGCGGATTTTATAAGAGATGACTATCAGGTTGTAATCACACACAGCAATGGACCACAGGTGGGAATGATTCATACAGCCATGTCAGAGTTCTGTAAGCTCTACCCGGAGTACACAGCTACACCTACGTCTGTATGTTCTGCAATGAGTCAGGGATATATTGGATATGACCTGCAGAACTCAATCAGAACTGAGCTTTTAAGCAGAGGAATTTACAAGACTGTTTCCACAATTTTGACACAGGTGGTTGTAGACCCATATGATGAGGCTTTTTA